>SVMH01000062.1 GCA_015067525.1 Oscillospiraceae bacterium
TGGCAACGCTGGAAGCATACATCATAGCGACGTGGCCCTTGGCGGCAAAGACCTGAGCAATACCGCTGCCCATGGTACCGGCGCCAAAAATTGCGACTTTCATGTGTGGTTCCTCCTAATAAAAATTTTGATTGCTTACTTTTTAATCATCAGGCCGGAGGCCTGTTAATTAACTTACTTGTTCTGGTAGGGCTCGTGCTTGCGCTTTTCCAGAAATGCGCCCATACCTTCCGCCTGGTCGGCAGTCTCGAAGCAGCTGCCAAACAGCTTCTCCTCAATGACCAGAGCCTCGTCCATGTCGGCGTCCAGACCCTCGTTGATGGCCTTCTTGCAGGCACGCACGGCGATGGGAGCGTTCTTGGCGATGGTGTCAGCCATCTTCTCGGCAGCGGCCATCAGCTCGGCAGCAGGATAGATGGCGTTGACCAGGCCGATACGCAGAGCCTCGTCAGCCTTGATGTTGCGGGCGGTGTAGATCAGCTGCTTGGCCATGCCGGGGCTGATCAGACGTGCCAGACGCTGGGTGCCGCCGAAGCCGGGGGTGATACCCAGACCCACTTCGGGCTGACCGAACACGGCGGTGTCGGCGCAGATACGGATGTCGCAGCTCATGGACAGCTCACAGCCGCCGCCCAGAGCAAAGCCGTTGATGGCGGCGATGACGGGGATGGGCATGGTCTCCAGCTTGCGGAAGATGTCGTTGCCTTTCTTGCCGAAAGCCTCGCCCTCAGCCTTGGTCAGGGTGCTCATCTCGCCGATATCGGCACCGGCCACGAAGGCCTTCTCACCGGCACCGGTCAGCACCAGAGCGCGGATCTCCTCATCGGCATTAACCAGACCGATCAGCTCGTCCAGATCCTCCAGCACCTGAGAATTCAGGGCGTTGAGAGCCTTAGGACGGTTGATGGTGGCGACCGCGTAATGACCCTTCTTTTCCAGCAGAACATTCGTCACGATCGGTTTCCTCCTTACTCTTTTGCGCTGCGCGCACGCCGGAAAACTCCGCCGCGGCGCGCTGATACAGGAGGGTCCCTTTCCCCGGTGGGCAGACCCCTCCTCATACATTGTACATTATAGTACATCGTTTAAAATTTATCAACCCCCTCATAGCGCCTTTTTTGTTTTTAGCACATTCCACAAAAGAAATGGTAGAAGTTTGCGCATTTTTAACCTTAGGGGCATCGAAGTTTCCTGCGGATACACGCAAAACGGAGGGCAAAAAAATTTCGTTTACAGGCAGGGCCGATTTATGGTATAAATGGAAGGAAAAAACAGCGGCGTTTACGCCGTTTTTCAGGAGGATACTGCATCATGCGTATGCGTAAAAAGAAGAATCTGCACTCCCGCATGGAGGCCTGCCGCGTCAACTGGATCGAGGAGCCGCTTGCCTACAAAGGCCGCTGGCGCGACCTCTTCCCTGCCGCCCGTGAGATCCGGGTGGAGGTGGGCTGCGGCAAGGGACGCTTCACCATGGGCACCGCCCAGGCGGAGCCGGACGTGCTGCTGATCGCTGTGGAAAAAGTACCCGACGCCATGGTGGTGGCCATGGAGCGCTGCCGCGACGCGGGGCTCACCAACGTGTTTTTTGTGGACGGCGACGCCGCTTCCCTGCCCGACATGTTCGCCCCCGGTGAGGTGGACCGCATCTACATCAACTTCTGCGATCCTTGGCCCCGCAGCAATCAGGCCCGGCGCCGTCTGACCCATGGCAACTTCCTGCAGCTGTACCGCAAGGTGCTGAAAATGGGCGGCGCCATCCACTTTAAGTCCGACAACGACAAGCTGTTCGCATGGTCCATCGAGGAGATCCCCCAGTTTGGCTTCACCCTTTCCGAAGTGACCACCGATCTCCATGCTGACGGCCCGGTGGGCGTGATGACCGACTATGAGCGCAAGTTCTACGCCGAGGGCAAAAACATCAACCGCTGCGTGGCCACCATGGAGCCGTGGGAACCCACCTTCCCTGCTACGCTGCACCAGCTGAAGGTTCGGTGGGTGGACGCCTTTGCCATCGACGCCGACGACGCCGAGCTGGGCCGCCGCGTGCTGGCCGAGGGCAACTACCTGTGGCACCTCTTTTCGTGGGAGCTGCGAAAGTGCCTGCAGGGCGAGGACGCCATCGCCGCCCTGCCCGCGGAGGATTGCTGGCTCTTCTACTGTGAGTATCCGCCGGAGGACGAGCCCATGGCCCGCCCCGTCACCGCCGCCGAGGCCGCAGAACTGGCGCGCAGCAAGGCTGGCGACTGGTATCTGGTGGACAAGGAGTTCAGCTGGACCTTTGCACATACCCACGAGGAGAATCTGGGGCCGTATTTTTGCAAGCGATAAACGATGAAGATCATCTCTTTTGGCGAAATCATCTGGGATATCTACCCCGATGCTTCCCATATCGGCGGCGCGCCGCTGAATTTTGCCGCCCACGCCGCAAAGCTGGGTGCTGGAGTGCAGCTGATTTCTGCTGTAGGTGATGACGATCTGGGCGCGGCAGCCCGGGAGGCGCTTTCCCGCTTCGGTGTGGACGATTCCTTGGTCTCCACCGTACCCGACAGGCCCACAGGTCAGTGCCTTGTAACGCTGGACGCGCAGGACAAGCCCCACTACACTCTGTGGGAGGACACGGCATACGACGCCATCACCTGCGGTGCAGCCCCCCACTGCGACGCCTTTGTGTTCGGCACGCTGATCCAGCGCAGCCATCACAACCGCCGCACGCTGCAGCAGCTGCTGGAGAGCGGCTGTTTGGGCGAAGTGTTTTGCGATCTCAACATCCGGCCGCCCCATTACGACGTCGAAAGTGTGGAGCGCTGCCTGCGCCACGCCACCATGCTGAAGGTCAGCCGCGAGGAGCTGCCCGCCGTGACGCAGCTGCTGTACGGCCAGTCTTTGAACGTGGAGGCCGCCGTGGCGCGGCTATGCGCCGACCATCCCAACATCCGGCTGTGTCTGGTGACGCTGGACCGTGACGGTGCGTTTGTGCGCGACACCCGCACGGGCCGGACATACCGCTGCGCGGCCAAGCCGGTGGATGTGGTATCCACCGTAGGTGCCGGTGACAGCTTCGGCGCGGCGTTTCTCGTCACTTATCTGCGCACAGGTGACATTGCCGCCTCTCTCCAGACGGCGGTAGAGGTCAGCGCTCACGTGGTGGCCCACAAGGAAGCCGTACCGCCGGATGAGGAAGTGTGAGTACATCCAATATAGCAAAAGCACCCCGAAACTGGTGGTTTCGGGGTGCTTTTGATCTCTTTACAGCAGTTTACAGGTGGTTTTCAGTTCGTCGTAAGGCCGGTCGAAGACGGCGTAATCCACCTCGTCCAGATGGCACAGACGGTGGACGGAGGCGGTGCCGAATTTCTCGCTGTCGCAGAGAAAGACGGTGGTTTTAGCCGCCGTGAGCATCAGCAGGCGGACAAAGTTCTCCTCCTCCGTGGAGTCGGAAATATTGCCGCTGCCGTCAACGGACTGGGAGGAGAAAAAGAGAATGTCCGCGCGGATATTGGACAGGGCCCGGTACGTCTCGCTCCCTGAAAGCGCGGCGCTTTTGTTTTTGGCCTGCCCGCCCAGACAATGGGTGTCGATCCCCAGCTCGATGGCGTGCAGGGCTGTGGAAAGATTGTTGGTGAAAACGGAGACGTCATTGCACTTGGCAATATGGGGCAGCAGAAACGCAGCTGTGCTGGAGCTGTCCAGCAGGATGTTCTGCCCATCCGCCAGCAGAGAGGCAGCCTTTTGGGCGATGAGCCGTTTTTCCCGGATATTTTTGCGGCTTCTGTCATAAAAACTGGCCACGCCGCTGACCGGCCCGGGCAGCGAAACGCCGCCGTGAGAGCGCTTGACAAGGCCGTTGTTCTGCAGATAGGTCAAATCCCGCCGGATGCTGGACGGGGACGTAAAGGTCAGCTTTGCCAGATCGTTCACCGTGACAAAGCTGCGCTCGTTGAGGATGTGTAAAATTCGCTCCTGCCTGCTACTGATACTCATTTCGCCCCTCTTTTCTGCGCGTTTCCCGATTATAGCGCCACATATTGCGCGAAAATGCGCACTTTGGTAGAATTATACACATAAGAAACCGAAAAGTAAAGGGGGTTCCGAGCATGCTGGAGCAGATGAAAGAGCGCGTCTGGCGCGCCAACTTGCAGCTTAAGGAAAGCGGACTGGTGGTTCTCACGTGGGGCAACGTCTCCGAGATCGACCGCGCCACAGGGTACATCGTCATCAAGCCTTCCGGTGTGGATTACGGCGCTATGAAGCCGGAGGACATGGTGGTCGTGGACGGGAACGGACAGGTGGTGGAGGGAAAACTGCGCCCTTCCTCGGATCTGGCAACCCATCTGGAGATCTACAAAGCCTTTCCCAACGTGGGCGGCATTACCCACACCCACTCCCGCTGGGCCACGGTCTTTGCGCAGGCCGGCGCCGCCATCCCCCCGCTGGGCACCACCCACGCCGACACCTTCTGCGGCGCCGTGCCGGTCACCCGCAAGCTGACGGCGGAGGAGATCGCCGGTGCCTATGAAAAAGAGACGGGCACCGTTATCGTGGAGGCTTTCTGCGCACTGGACCCCATGGCCGTTCCCGGCGTGCTGGTCCACTCCCACGGCCCCTTCACATGGGGCAAAGACGCTGCGCACGCGGTGGAAAACGCCGTTATTCTTGAGGAAGTGGCCATGATGGCGTGGCACACCCTGCGCATGGCGCCCCAAAGCGCCCTGCAGCAGGAGCTTTTGGACAAGCATTATTCCCGAAAACACGGGAAAAACGCCTATTACGGGCAGAAAGGGTAATTTATGGTCATCGACAGCTTACAGTTTAACGGCCCGTGCACCTGCGGCCGAAGCCACCGGATGGAGACGGAGCTGTGCGTGGTGGAAAGCGGCTGCCTGAAAAAGCTCAACGACTATCTGGACAAATACGGCCTCACCGGCTGCACCGCCGCGGTCTATGACGAAAACACCTATCAGGCCACTGCCGACAGGCATCCCCGCGTCAGCTATGAGATCGTGCTGCCCAGCGAGGGTCTGCACGCCGACGAGCGCAGCGTGGCGCTGCTGCAACGGCAGCTTCCTTCTCAGGTTCAGCTCATCATCGCCGTGGGCGCCGGCAGCATCCACGACATTGTGCGCTACTGCGCCTATCACGCGGGCGTTGCCTTCGTCTCCTGCCCCACCGCCGCCAGCGTGGACGGTTTCTGCGCATCTGTGGCGGCCATGACGTGGCACGGCTGCAAAAAGACGATGACGGCAGCAGCCCCCCGCATCGTCATCGCCGACACCGACATCATCCGCCGCGCGCCGGTCTATCTGGCCAAATCCGGCTTTGGCGACATGGTGGGCAAATACGTGTCTTTGACCGAGTGGAAGATCGGCCATCTTCTCACCGGCGAATTCTACTGCCGCAGGATCGCCGACATGACGCGAAACGCCACCGAAGCCGTGGTCCGTTCGGCACAGGGCATCCTGCGCGGCGAGGAAGCGGCATACGAAAATTTGATGTACGGCCTTCTGTTATCCGGTCTTGCCATGCAGATGATGGGCAACTCCCGCCCCGCCTCCGGCGCGGAGCACCACATTTCCCACATGATCGAAATGGAGCCCGCCGGTCTCGGCATCCGCTCCGACGCCCTGCACGGCGAAAAGGTGGGCGTGGGCACGCTGCTGGCCATGGAAGAATACCGCCGTCTGGCCGATCTGGCAGAGCCGGTGTTCCGGGACTACGCGCCTTACACCGAAGCAGAGATCCGCGCCCTCTTCGCCCACAAGACCGAGGAGCTGCTGCTGGAAAACGCAAAGGATGCCGCCTCCGGCATCACGGCCCAAACGCTGCGGGCCAACTGGGAAGCCATCTGCCGCGAGATCCGCAGCATTCCGGATGTGGAAAGTCTCCGGCAGCTCTACGAAACGCTGGGCGTCAAGTCCCGCCTGCCCGACATTCAGGTACCCGAGGACGCGGCGGCAGAATTGCTGCGGTGTTCGCCCATGGTGCGCAACCGGCTGACGCTGATGCGGCTGCGGAAATGTCTGGTGCAGGGAGAAGCGTGAGGAACGTCACCGACCGCAGCAGGTATGATAAATGCAAAAAACACCCCGAAACGCGTGGTTTCGGGGTGTTTCTATGTTCTATTTTGAGATGTTAACTCAGGCCTTCTTGGCGATCTCGCACAGGGCGGAGAAAGCAACGGCGTCGTTGATAGCCATCTCGGACAGCATCTTGCGGTTGATCTCGATGCCGGCGACCTTCAGGCCGTGCATGAAGGTGGAGTAGTTCATGCCGTTCAGCTTGCAGGCAGCGCTGATACGGGTGATCCACAGCTGACGGAAGTCTCTCTTCTTCAGACGACGGGACACGTAAGCGTAGGTCAGGGACTTCATCACAGCCTGGTTGGCCATCTTGAAGTGCTTGGACTTGGCACCCCAGTAACCCTTGGCCATCTTCAGGGTCTTATTTCTTCTCTTGCGCGCCATCATTGCGCCTTTAACTCTTGCCATTTTTCAATTGCCTCCTATTTCTAACGAATCCGTTTCTTACTTGTAGGGGATCATCTTGCGGATGACAGCCTCGTTGGTGGTATCGGCATAGGCGCCGGTACGCAGGCGACGGGTACGCTTGGTATCCTTCTTGGTCAGGATGTGGCTCTTAAAAGCGTGAGCTCTCTTGACCTTACCGGACTTCGTCAGATTGAAACGCTTCTTGGCACCGCTGTGGGTCTTCAGTTTAGGCATAATTTTTTACTCCTTCCAATGTTTCTTCTGCTTGACAGAAAGAACGCTTTTTACTTGCCCGCCTTGGGGGACAGGAACATAGACATGTTTCTGCCTTCCAGCTTGGCGGCCTTATCCATGGTTGCTACTTCGGCGCACTGCTCGGCAAACTTCGTCAGCAGGTCCCGACCGATCTCGGTGTGAGCCATCTCTCTGCCGCGGAAGCGGACGGAGACTTTCACACGGTTGCCATCTGCCAGGAACTTCTGGGCATTCTTCAGCTTGGTGTTGAAATCACCCACGTCAATGCCGGGAGACATACGA
>SVMH01000010.1 GCA_015067525.1 Oscillospiraceae bacterium
TTCGGGTTTTCCTCATCGTAATATCTGCCGCCGTAGATGTTGGGGAATCCATATCTACCAAGCTTTGCATCCGCGTTGCGCACCTGTCTATCCAGATCGGTCTCCGACATCAATGTGAAGTCGTTGAAGTAATTCTCCTGCAACGCTTTGCCGAACGGGTCGAATACCTGTACCGACAATTTGAACTGCAGCACCTGATCGGCCAGAGTATCGTATCTGCCTGTGCGATGCAATTCCTCAACATAATCACGAATCAAACCGATAATGTCATCAATAACCTCATCACGGGCTCCCTGATAAATGATGTTATGTGTCAGCAGGGTTGCCAGATCCAGCAGGGATTTCAGGTAATCGTTGATGCGATCCTGACGGACAAAGTATGTCAGGTAGCCCTTGGCGTTGATAAAATCGATGATCTCCACACGATCAAGCTCCGGTGCGAACTCCAGCTGCTTGCCCTGCGGAATTTCTTCTGCGGGAACAGCAGGAGCTGCCTGCTGGCTGTTACCTGCGACCGGAACAGTTACCGTTGTAGGAGGAATATATTCCGGCGCACCAGCACCACTATTCGCTACCGGTGCTACATACGGTGTGCTGGATGCAATCTACCTTGCCTGCGTACAGGTATTCCAGAAGCTGCAGTGCATGGTAGTTGTCTGCTTCGATCAGGGTATGCCATAATTCACTGTCTGCCGCATTGCAAACCTCTCCCAAGGGCTGCAGACAAGGATAGATGGGATCACCCAGCTCTGCCGTTGTAACAAGGTCAGTCACAGCAAACTGTATCGCTTCCTTACTATTCTTAGGCAGACAGGTTGCCATACCATTTTCGATTTTCAATACGGTGTAGGTTTCGTTTGCTTTGCCGTTGCGCACGGATACCTTGAGGCCTTTTCTAACAGGAATATCATACAGGGGAGTACACTCCGGCAGATGTTCCTCAAACACCAGTCCAAACTGTTTGTGTTTCAATGCGCGTTTTGCTGCCTCCGCAATCTGCGCGCGCAACTCCGGATTTTCAATTTTCTCTATCAGCTCATGTAATTCAGCCATATCTATTTCTCCTTATCCTTGCGCCGCAAGTAGCGTTGTCAGTGTTTCACGAATGATAGCCAGCTTGGCAGGGTGATCTGCGATCAGCTTTGCGATGTCTGCCGGTACCTCACCGCGTCCCTCCGCCGCCAAATTCAAAAACTCATTGCGCTGCTGCTCATCCAAATTCAAGTTTTCAAGCATTTTGTACTGCACATCCGGTGGCGGCGGATTGACCTTGCCGGACAGAATGTCGTAGAAGTATGGTTTTGTGATCTCTACCGCTGAGTAAAATGCCGACTGTGATATGCCAGTCTGCTTGATCATGTCCCGAAGGAAATTACCAAACGCCTTTTTGTCCTTGGTCATCCGCTTCACCTCCTATTTGGTATGTATGTAAACATACTAACATACTTTTTATAAAAAATCAAGGGGTTTCAAGAAATTCACCGTTATATGCACAAAAAATCAGCCATGTCCAAGCTGTTTCGCTTGATCATGACTGATTTTTTTGTTTTTTGCCACTCGAAGGTGTCCTCACAACTACCTATTTCTGATTAGTCGTTCTGGCGCACCACCTTTGGGTGCGCTCCCTTTTTTGAATGTTTTCCTTACAGCACGGGGACTTCCAGCGTCACATCGCCCAGAGGATAGGTGCGGCAGGGATGGACCCAGCCGAACTTCTTGTCAGCTATGCGGCGGCCGTCGCCCTCTGCGGGGACGTAGATCTCGCCGCTGACGAGACGGGAGTGGCACCAGCCGCACTCGCCGCTGCGGCAGTGGGACGGGGCGCGGATACCGGCCCGCTCGCAGGCGTCCAGCAGCGTCTGGTCGGCACGGCAGGTGGTCTTAAACTCCTCACCGCGGATGATGACGGTCAGGGCAAAGGTCTTACCGGCGGCGTCAGCAGGATAGGCGGCGTCCTTGCTGGGATCGCCGTACTCGCCGCCCACTTCCCAGCGGATGCGGCGGGACTTGAGGCCCAGCTTGCCCAGCTCCTGCTTCAAAAAGGCGTACATGGGCTTGGGGCCGCAGACGTACACGGAGTAATCGCCCTCGCCGGCGTACTTCTGCACCAGCTCGGCGGTGATGAAGCCCTTTTCGCAGCCCTCGGCCTCCTCATCGGACAGGACGTGGACCACCTTCACCTTGCCGCCGGCAGCGGCCTCGATGGCGGAGAGCTCCTCGCCCAGCAGGATGGCATCCTTGGTGCGGCTGCCGTAGAGGATGGTCAGGCGGAAGTCCTCGGTACCGTCGGCAATGGCGGCGGCCATGGAGCAGAAGGGGGTGATGCCGCTGCCGCCGGCCAGAGCCACCACGTGCTTTGCGTCGCGCAGCTCCTGATGGTAGAACTCGCCCAGAGGGCCGGAGAGCTTGACCTTGGTGCCCACCTGCCAGTTATCCAGAATATAGTCGGAAGCAAAGCCACCGGCGCTGCGCTTGATGGTGAGGATATAGCCGCCGTTCAGCGCCAGCTTGGGGCAGGAACGGATGGTATAGGGCTTATTGAGCTTGGCCTCGCCGATATCCAGCGCCACGCTGACATACTGGCCGGCGCGGAAATAGGCCAGCTGCTCGGTGCCCTTTTCGGCATCGGGGGCGAGGGTGAAGCTCTTGGCGTCGCCGTGGTCGGCAACGGCGGTGATGACGGCGTACTGGGCGCCGGGATGGAGCTTCTTAGCCAGCACGTTGGCGTTGAAGACGGACTGGGGCATGGTGTCGGGTGCTTCGGCGATCTTCTTCTCACGCAGCTTCACCTGACCGAGGAAGGCGCCTACGCCCAGACTTTTCAGCAGTTTTTTATCGTAATTGTACTTCATCTTACTTACCCTCCTTCATGTCGTGGAGCGTATAGCGTGCCTGCTCAGCACCGGACATATAAGCCTGGCTGTAGCCGTCCATCTGGGTGCCGTGACCGCCGGCAAAGCGCAGGCCCTTGATGGTGTAGCCCAGATCGGCGGTGCCGGACTGGACGCGGGGGAACATACCGTCCCAGGTGTGGGGCTCGTAGCCGTAGACATCGCCGCGGGGGGTACCCAGATAGCGGGCCCAGGTCACGGGAGAGGCCACCACGATCTCCTCGATGTGGCTCTGGAGGTCGCAGCCGGTGACCGCCTCGTAGCGCTCGATGCACTCGCGGGCGATCTTGTCCTTGATGCGGAAATACTCCTCCTCGGTGACGTCGGCGAAGGGATCGTCGATATAGAACTTGGAGAACTGCATGCAGGCGCGGCCCTCACCCACGGCATCGGGAATGGCGTTGGTCAGCACGGTGACGGTGATGTCCTTGTGGGTCTCGATGGCGTTGGAGCTGGCGTACTGGTTGCGGTTATTGGGATCTTCACGCATGAAGGTGTCGTAGCCCTTCAGGCCCAGCTCCTGGGCGGTAGCGTCCAGACCGATATACACAGTAACGCAGGCCTGGGCGATCTTCTGGGCGTTCATGCAGCGGCGGTTGTACTCCGGCACTTCGGCAGGATCCACCATGCGGTCGAACACCACGTGGGGCATCAGGTTGGAGATGACGCGCTCGCAGGGGATATACTTGCCGCCGGCGAGTTCCACGCCGCGGACAGCGCCGTCCTTGACGTCGATCTTCTTGACCTCGCAGTTATACCAGATGTCGCCGCCCAGCTCGCGGATGCGCTTGTCGAAGGCAAGGCCGATCTCGTGGCTGCGGTTGCGGGCGATCCAGGGCTTCTGGGTCAGGTACACGTAGGTCATGAAGGCGTACACGGCAAAGGACATATTGCCGGAATGGGAGGAGATGTAGGTCCAGTAGGACTCATAGATGTTCTTGGCCTTTTCCGGCATGCCCAGCAGATCCAGCACCGTCTCCACGCTCTGGGGCACCAGCTTCATCAGGTCGTGATACTTGATGAGCATTTCCACCTTCTGCAGGGGATTGGGATGGTTGTGGCGCTCGCCCAGCCATGCCACGCCATCGGCCAGCATGCGTGCCATTTCCATCACGTTGGTCATGGGCTCACGGCTGCCGGGCACCTGACGCTCCATCTCGTCGATGAAGGCTTCCACGCCCAGGGGCATCTCCACGTTGAAGCCCTTTTCCGGGTCGGTAGCCACGGCGCAGAAGGCCTCGGGGACGGGGACCCAGTCCACGTCCAGGCCGTAACCGTCCAGCAGCTCGCGCACCGCGCCTCTGGGCTCGCCGTCCACACCGCGGCCCATCTGGCACATCTCATGGAGCGTTGCCTCAAACTCGAATGCACCGCGCACAAAGCTGGTGGCGCAGCCGCCGGGGAGATTGTGCTTTTCCAGCACCAGGACTTTCTTGCCGGCCTTGGCAAGATATGCTGCCGCGGACAGGCCGCCGTTACCGGCACCCACCACGACAACATCGTAGCGTTTGGCTTCCTGCATATCTTCCTCTCCTTGTTGTATCATAAATTCGTGGTCTAACCACCAATCACATTATACGTTAAATTGCTGACAATTGCAAGGAAAAAGTGTTGCCGACAGGGCAAAATGCCGGGTCAAAGCAGCGACAAAACGATAAAAGGAGCCTGCATATGGCAGGCTCCTTTTTTGTTTTACTTCTTGCCTGTTTTAAGATAGCTGCGGATCTCCTCCACGCTCATGCCGGCAAGGCCCAGACGGGCAAGGTCGATGCCGGTGCCGCGCCAATCCCGCTCGTGGACGAGGGAATAGATGCTGATGACGGCGTCCATGGTGGGGGTGGGCACACCGCAGAGGCGGCCCAGCTCGCTCCACGGCACCAGGCCGTTGGGGCAGTCCTCGGTGAGGTAGCGGTTCCAGATGCTGTCCGGGCCGGTGATGGGGGTCAGCTCCGGCGCGCCGTGCATCTTCTGATAGATATCCTGCCACCGCAGCTCGTTCTTCGGCTCGCAGAAGTCCTCCAGCGGCGTGAGGCGGTAGCCAAAGGCGGCGCCCACGGCCTTGCGCTCGGCATCGATGGCCCAGTCGATTTTGGCGGCGCCGAAGGTGAAATGCTCATACATGCAAAACTGGCCCCGCAGCGCCTGCTGCTCGATGGCGCCGATGTTGATGAGGCAGGGGCCCGAGTGGACGGAGGGGTTCACGAGGGAGAGGTCACTCTCCAGCACGTCTTCATAGATGCGGTCGAAGGGGGAGATGTCCATCACGTCCTCCAGCACCGCGCGGTCGGCGTCTGCCGGGAAGAGGGCCACGCTGACGGGGCTCATGCCGGTGCAATAGATGCTGGCAGGGCCGCTCAGGCGGGTGTCGTAGGGCAGGTTGTTTGTCTGCACGATGACGGGGCACTCCTCCCCCAGCACGGCCTTGAACTCCAGCGCGCCGAAGCCGCCGGGATAGATGAGGATGGTCTGGTCTTTGCGCACCAGGCCGCGCAGCTTCTCCGCCACAGCCACGTGAGCGGTGGAGGGCGTGACCACGGCGATGTAGTCGGCGCCGTCGATGGCTTCGGAGATATCGTCGGTGAGGAGGTCGATGTGCCCCTCGCCGGTCAAAAGGCCGGTGCAGCGGATGGTAAGCGTTTCGCGCAGCACGCTCAGACGGCCGATAAAGGCGGCGTCTTCATACATGCGGACGCGATAGCCGCGCATGGCCAGGTCAGCCGCCATGGTGTGGGCGCCGTTGCCGCCGCCTAAGATTGCGATGGTTTTTTTCATCTCTTTTTCCTTTCTGCGCTCAAAGCGCGCCGGTATGGTTCCACTTCAAAAGCTTCCAGCAGCCGTTTTCATAGCTGAACACGGTGACGGAGGCATTGTCCACCTGCAGATGCTGGAGCAGCACGTCGTGACCCAGGGCATAGCTGAGCATATGGTGCACCGTGCCCTCATGGCCGAACACCGCCACATGCTCCATCCCCTCCAGCGCTTCCAGCTCGTCGCGGAAAAAACTGCGCAGGCGCTGCCCCATTTGCTGCTGGTTCTCGCCGCCATAGGCGGTGAAGTCCAGCGCACGGTTGTTGCGGTAATAGGCCTCGCCATAGTCCCGGGCACAGTCCGCCCGGGGGCGGTCGGCCAGACTGCCCACATGCACCTCCCGCAGCTTGTCGCTGTAGATGGGCTGGCAGCCGGGCAGGGCGTCCGCCGCCGTCTGCTGCGCGCGGCGCAGGTCACTGCAGTAGATGCGGTCAAAGGGGATATCCTTGAGGTGGACGCCCGCGGCTTTCGCCTGCTCATGTCCCAGCTGAGACAGGGGCATCTGCGACCAGCCGCAGTGCAGGGAAAGACGGTTTCCCTCGCTCTGTCCGTGGCGGATGAAGTAAACTTTCATACGCTTCTCCTCCCAACAATCAAATCCACAAAATCTGTGGATTTTGGTGTTTTAAGCAGTTTTCACAACTTTTCAACGTCAGTATAGTCCCCTCCTCCGCCTGCTGTCAACGGTTATTTGTGGTTTTTGTGGATTTTTCGCAAACTCCACAAATGTTGACAACATTGACAGGATATGATAGGATGCCAGCAGCGAAACGAGGAGGGAAACGCCATGCAAAACGACCGCATCCGCCAGATCATGACCATTTTACTGCAGGAAAAGAAAGTCATCGCCAAAGATCTGGCGTCGCGCTTCGGCGTATCGCTGGAGAGCATCCGCCGCGATTTGAGCGAATTGGAGCGGCAAGGCGCCGTGCGCAAATTCTACGGCGGCGCGGTACTGGTGGAGGATCTCCTGCCCGACGGCGAGGCGGCGGTCTTTCAGGTGCGATTGACGGAGCACGGCGCGGAAAAGCAGGCCATCGCCCGCACGGCAGCCGCTCTGATCGCGGACGGCGAGACGGTGTATCTGGACTCCGGCACCACGGCGGCAGCCCTCATCCCTTACCTCAAAGAGCGCCGCGGCCTGACGGTGATCACCCGGTCCCTGCGCAGCGCCGCCCAGCTTGGCATGTGCGACCATCTCACGGTATATTGCCTGGGCGGGGCGGTGAAGGTGGACACCCTCACCAACACCGGCTTCATGGCCCAGGAGTGCCTGAACTACTTCTCCCACATCGACACCGCCATCCTCAGCGGTGACGGACTGGTGCCGACGCAGGGCGTGGTGGACTTCGGCATGGAAAATCTCGCCTTCAAGCGCAGCCTTGTGGAGCGGTCAGGGCGCGTGGCGGTGGTCATTGACAGCAGCAAGTTCGGCCGCACCGCCCACTGCCTCACCTGCCCCACCGAGCGCATCACCACGCTGGTGACCGACGGCGGCGCGGACGCACAGGCACTGGAGACGCTGCGCGCAAGGGGCGTGGAGGTCATGGTGGCGGAATAAAAACAAAAGACCCGAAGCAGAACGCTTCGGGTCTTACATTATGCCAGATTCTCCCGCGCCCACTGGCCGATGGTATCGAACAATCGGCGGTAGCCGGTCATATTCAGGTGGATGCCATCGGCGGAGATCATGCGGCAGCAGTTCAGATCCCACAGGAAAGCCCTGCGCACGGGGATGAGGGGCACGGACTGCTCCGCCGCCACGGCGGCCACCGTGTCGGAGTACAGCTCCTGATAGCGGTAGATCATCTGGCAGTCCCCCAGCCAGCTTAAAATACGCCCCCGGTCCGCCCCGCCGCGGCAGACGAAGCGGAGATACTTCTCCGCGTCGATGGGCGGCAGGGTCATCAGAATCGGCTGCACCCCTTTTTGCCGCAGCAGCTCCACCGTTTCTGCCAGGATACGGCGGAACTCCGGCAGCTCCGTACGGGGCTTATGCTCCCCCGTGGGATCGTCGGAGATGGCCTGCCAGTCAAAGTCGCTGTCGTTGCCGCCATAGCCCACCAGGGCGTACTGCGCGTCAAAGCCCCGGGCCGCGTCCCGCTCCACCAGCTGCCGGCCCTTGCGCACCGTGGCGCCCATCATGGCCCGGCTCACCACCTCCGGATGGCCGCCCAGCAGCTCCGCGGCGTGGAAATGATAGCGAAACTCCTCGTCCGGCACCGTGGCCTTCAAAAGGGAGTCACCGTAGAGATAGAATTTGCCGGTCATGGACGCTCCTCCTTGTGTTTTATATTTCTGCATCTAATATAGCATATTATATTATCTTGGTCAAGCATTATTTTATCTCGTTTCCTGTTGCATTATACATAGTGGTGTGGTATCATAGGCAGCAGAAGAACAAGGAGGTGGGCGCGATGGCATACGACAAGGCATTGGTGGCGGCCAAGCTGCAGCGCTGGGAGGACTATGTGGCCGGTTATTCCCTGCCGGCATGGGAGAGCATTCCGGATTTCGGGCTGTACATGGATCAGGTGATCGTGCTTTTGCAGCAGTATCTGGATTTCATCCCCGCACCGGCGGAGGGCAAGGACAGCTTCGTCACCGCCAGCACCATCAACAACTATGTGCGATTGAAGATCATGCCGGCGCCGGTGAAGAAGAAATACGGCCGGCTGCACGTGGCCTGGCTCATCATGATCCTGACGCTGAAGCTGTCACTGAGCATTTCCGAGATCGGGCAGCTGCTGCCCTCGGGGCTGGAGGAAGCGCAGGTGCGCGCGCTGTACGCCGACTATTGCGCCAAGTTCAGCCGCACGCAGCAGCACTTTGCCGGAAAGCTGCAGCAGGCCGCCCGGGAGCTGGCCGAGGCCGACAACGCTGACGCAGCCGCCGGAGGCATGGTGATGGAGCACGCGCTCAGCGGCGCTTTTCACTCCCTGCTGGCCACCAAGCTGATGGCGCTGGAGGGCGCGGAAGGCGGAGGAAACGCAGGCTTAAGCGAATCTTAAGGAATCTTTTCAAAAAAAGGCTGTATTTTTCAAAAAATACAGCCTTTTTCCTTTGCATAGACGGGGTAAAGTGTGGTATAATCGTGAAAATAAACGAAATGCGTAAGGAGAGCTGCCCATGACTTGGCTCAAAGAGCTTGTGACCAACCCCTTCCTGATCACCAGCACCTCCTCGTGGCTGATCGCCCAGGTGATCAAGGTGATCATCAACGCCTGCGTGACCAAAAAACTGGACTGGGAGCGCCTCTTTGGCGACGGCGGCATGCCCAGTGGGCACAGCGCTACCGTGTCCAGTCTGGCGATCTTCGCGGCGCTGCGGTGCGGCTGCGGCTCTTTTGAGTTCGCGGTGTGCGCCATCCTCGCCATCATCGTGTGCCACGACGCCATGGGCGTGCGGCAGGAGGCCGGCAAACAGGCCATGGTCATCAACGACATGGTGGCGCAGTTTGAAAAGCTCCTCAAGCAGGACATCATCGACATCGACCTGAAAGAGCTGGTGGGCCACACACCGCTGCAGGTGCTGGCCGGTATCACCGTGGGCGTGTGCAACGCGCTGGTGATGCACTTCTGGGTCTTTGGCGGATAAAAGAAGACGCCGCACCAAAGCCTCCCTTTACACAAGGGAGCCTTGGATACCTTCTGCCGAACAGACACAAAAAAAGAGAAGCCTTGCGGCTTCTCTTTTTTTGTTATTCTTTTTCCGATCAGTCCTCGTAGGCCACGGCCTTGTCGTACAGGGCCTCCACCTCGGCAGAGGGCTTGGGGCTGGCAAGAGACACCACCACGGCGGCGATCAGGCCCAGAACGAAGCCGGGGATGATCTCGTAAATGCCGGTGGAGCTGAGGAAGGCCAGCCAGCAGATATCCACGATGGAACCCACCAGAATACCGGCCACGGCGCCGGAGAAGGTGAAGCGCTTCCAGAACAGGCTCAGCAGAATGGCGGGGCCGAAGGCGGCGCCGAAGACGCCCCAGGCGTTCTCCACCAGACCCATGATGGTACCGCTGTTGGGGTTGGAGGCGATGAGCACGGCGATGACGGCGATGATGAGCACCACGAAGCGGCCGGCCCAGAGCATCTCCTTCTCGCTGGCCTTGCCCTTGCGGATGACGGGCTTATACACATCGCTGGCAAAGGCGGAGGCGCTGGCCAGCAGCTGGGAGTCGGCGGTGGACATGGCGGCGGCCAGAATGGCGGACAGCAGGATGCCGCTGATGAGGGCGGGGAACATGAAGCGCACCATCTGGATGAACACGGTGGAGCTGTCAGCCAGCTCACCCATCAGCAGGTGGCCGATGCAGCCGGAGGCCACGGAGAAGATGAGGATCAGAACGGTCCAGGAGATGCCGATCTTGGCGGACTTCTTCAAGGACTTCTGGCTCTCCAGAGACATGAAGCGGACGATGATGTGGGGCATGCCGAAGTAGCCAAGGCCCCAACCAAGGCCGGAGACAATATCCTTCCAGTTGCCAAACAGGTTCCAGTAGCCCTCGGGCAGATCAGCCATGGTAGCGGCAGCCTGACCGCCGTTGATGAGAGCCAGGGCGAAGATGGGGGCGATGAGCAGCGCGCCCAGCATCAGCAGGCCCTGGAAGAAGTCGGTCCAGCACACGGCGGAGAAGCCGCCCAGGAAGGTGTAGCCGATGATGATCACGGCTGCGATGTACATGGCCACGGTGGCGTCCAGACCCATCACGGTATTAAAGAGGGTGCCGCAGGCCTTGATGGAGGAGGCGGCGTAGACGGTGTAGGCCACCAGGAAGATGACGGCGCAGATGATCTGCAGCGCCTTGGACTTGCTCAGAAAGCGGTTGGTCAGATACTGGGGGATGGTGATGGAGTCATTGGCCACCACGGAGAAGCTGCGCAGACGGGGCGCCTCCACCAGCCAGCTGACAGTGTAGCCGATGCCAAGGCCAATGGCGATCCACGCCTGACCGATGCCGGCGGCGTAGATGGAGGCGGGCAGACCCATCAGCACCCAGGCGCTCATGTCGGAAGCGCCGGCAGACAGGGCAGACACCCAGGGGCCCATCTGGCGGCCGCCCAGGAAGTAGGTCTTATCGCCGCCGCCCTTGGAGCGGAAGAAGAAAAAGACACCGATACCCAGCATAAACACCAGGTAGACAACAAAGACGATGGTCTCAACATTAAAAGTCATGATATTCTCTCCTAACTTTCGGTACCGCTGTACCGTTTTAACGTGTGACAGTATAGCACACTTTTTACCAGACGTAAATAGAGAACGCCGTACAGAACGAATTCTGTACGGCGCACAGTAAAAATCTTGCAAATCCTTGAAAATACTATGTTTTTAACTGAACGATTTTTCGAAACGAAATTATTCCGAAAAATTATTTTTCACGCCGTATGCGGTACCCCTCCAAAAAGGTGGGCATCATGTCGGCGGCGTAGCGGCCCAGGGCGTATTCGCCGCCCACCAGGCACCAGTCGTACATCAGCGCCCGCTCGAACATGGCGTAGCCCTTGACGATCTCGTTGGCGGTGATGTCGGCGCGCAGCTCGCCCTTTTCCTGGCCCCGGCGCACGATGCGGTGCAGCAGGCGGAAGTAGGTGCGGTCGCGGTCGAGCAGGTGCTTATCGCCCCTTGTCACCAGCTGGCTGGACAAAAGGCGGCTCAAAAGCTCCAGCGGGATGCGGTTGTCGATCATGGTGAAAAGCTCGCGGTTGAGGAAGGTCAGCGCCGCCACGGCGTCCATGGACTCGGCCACGGCCTGCAGCTCTTCATACTTCTCGTCGAAGATCAGCGACAGCGTCTCGAGAAGGGCGTCCTTGCCCTCAAAATAGTGGTAGAAAGAGCCCTTGGAGGTGCCGGACTCGGCAATGATATCCTCCACGGTGGTGTTCTCGTAGCCCTGGTCGTAGAAGAGCTTCCACGCGGCGGACACGATGCGGCCCTTGGTGTTGCGGCTGTTTTTGCGGGCCATAGCGTTACCTCCCCCCTGCCGTTTTTTTGATGATAGCAGACTTTTGGGGCGGTGTAAAGGAACTTTTTCCCTGCCGGTTCCGTCTAATTTAGTAACAACGCCTGTGAGGAGGAACCCGCCATGAAAAAGTTTGTGAGTTTACTGCTTGCCCTTTTGTGTATCCTTCCCCTGACCGCCTGCCGCCGGCTCCATCCGGCGCCGGAAAAGCCGGTGATCTATCTCTATCCCACGGAGGAGACGGACGTGACCGTGACGCTGGACTTTGACGGCACCCTCACCTCCACCTATCCCGCCTATGATGGCCTCTGGCGCGTCACCGCGCAGCCCGACGGTACGCTGACGGACGCCGCGGGTCGGGAGTACTACTGCCTCTTTTGGGAGGGCGAGGGCGGCGAGGACTACGACTTCTCCCGCGGCTTCTGCGTGGCGGGCCGCGACACCGCCGCCTTTTTGGAGGATGCCCTCCGTCAGCTGGGTCTCACCGACCGCGAGGCCAATGAATTCCTCATCTACTGGCTGCCCCGCATGGAGGGAAACGCTTATAACCTCATCGCCTTCCAGACCGACCGCTACACCGACAGTGCGCGGCTCCACATCGACCCCGCACCCGACACGCTGCTGCGCGTCTTTATGGCGTGGAAGCCGCTGGAGCGCGCTGTGGACATTGAGCCCCAGACCCTAACCGCCCCGGAGCGTACCGGCTTCACCGCCGTGGAGTGGGGCGGCGCGGAAGTGAACTGAACAAGGAGGCTGCTGACATGAAAAAGCTGGTAAGTCTTTGTCTGGCCCTTGTGCTGACGCTGTCTTTGAGCGGCTGCGGCATGCAGGCCCGTGACCTGACCGAGGGCGTGACAGCCCGTCCCCTCACCGCCGAGACCGATCTCCCCGCCGCCGGCAATATCGCCGTCACCGACTTCGCCCTGCGGCTTTTGCGCGCCTGCGAGGATGGCGAGAAAAGCACCGTACTCTCTCCCCTCTCCGTCCTGTGCGCCCTTGGCATGACCGTCAACGGCGCCGCCGGCGAGACGAAGGCACAGATGGAAGCCGCCCTGGGCATGACCGCCGAGGAGCTGAACCGCTATCTCGGCGCGTATCTGCGCCGCCTCAATGGGAAGGTGCAGTTCCACGTTGCCAACTCCGTCTGGCTGCGGGACGATGAACGCTTCACCGTGGAGCCTTCCTTCCTGCAGGCCAACGCCGACGTCTATGATGCTGGTATCTACGCTGCGCCCTTTGACGACACCACCGTGCGGGACATCAACCGCTGGGTGAAGAAGCACACCGACGGCATGATCGACGACGTGCTGCAGTCCATCCCCACCGACGCGGTGATGTATCTCATTAACGCCCTGGCCTTTGAGGCGGAGTGGATGAACATCTACGAAAAGCCGCAGGTGCGCCCCGGCACCTTCACCCGCGCCGACGGCACCACGGTGGAGGCCGACTTCATGCACAGCACGGAGTACAACTACCTCGCCTGCGACAGCGCCGAGGGCTTTCTGAAGCTCTACAAGGGCGGCAAATATGCCTTTGCCGCGCTGCTGCCCCGCGAGGGCATGACGGTGTCCGATTGCCTTGCCGCGCTGGATGGCACCACGCTGCAGCAGATGCTCTCCCAGCCGGAGTGGGGCGAGGTGGTGGCCGCCCTGCCCAAGTTCGAGCTGGAGGGCAGCTTTGAGCTGTCGGAAGCGCTGGAGGCTCTCGGCATGACGGACGCCTTTGACGCCAATTTGGCCGACTTCTCCGCTCTCGGCAGCTCCACGGAGGGCAATCTCTTCCTCAATCGCGTGCTGCACAGGACCTACCTCAGCGTGGCGGAGAAGGGCACCCGCGCCGGTGCCGTGACGGTGGTGGAGGTGGGCGAGGGTGCGGCCGCTCCCAGCGAGACCCACTACATCACGCTGGACCGGCCCTTTATCTGCATGCTGGTGGACACGGAAAACGGCATTCCCTTCTTCATGGGCACGGTGATGGATGTTGGGAAGTAAGAAGTAAGAATCAAAAAACGCCTTTCCCAAGGGGAAAGGCGTTTTTTCTTATTCTTTTCCGCAGAAGCGGAGGATGGCAAGGATCAGCAGCTCCGTCAAACACGCAAAATCCGCCAGCGGCAGCCACTCATCGGCCTTGTGGATGCGGCAGTCGATGCCCTCGGCGGCGCGGCCCACAGCGATGGCGCCCTCCACAAAGTGGGCGTAGCTGCCCGCCACCATGGAGACCACGGCAGGCTCGCAGCCGCGCACGGTGCGCCAAAGCTGCGCCATCTCCTGCACGATCTCGGCCTTGGGATCCACAAAGTGGGCGGCATCCATCTCACTTTCCTCCACCGTGAAACCGGCGGCGGTGAGAGCGCGGTCAATGACGCGGGCGAAGTTCTCCTCCGTGGCCAGCGCGCCGCCCCGTCCGTCAAACTGCAGCGCCACGCCTGTCTCGGTAAGCGTGCAGGTGGTGGCGTTGATGCGGCATTTACCCATGACGGCGTCCTCCACCGTCAGGCCCAGCGCCGTACCGTAGGGGTCGGCGTAGGGGAAGAGTGTTGCCATGGCGCGGATGGCGCGGGCAGATCCGCAGTCGGCGAGAGGAAGCTTTGCAAGAAGCTCCACCAGCGCCGTCTGGGCGTTGCGGCCCAGGTGGGGCTTACCGATATGGGCGCCGCGGCCCGAAGCGCGGATGAGAAGTCCTTCTTCCGTGTCGGTGAGGGTGAAATTGACCTCCGTCTGGGCGCTCCACGATTCGGCGAGGGGGCGTACCTGTGCGGCGTTGAGACCGGCCACGCAGGCCTCTGCCTCCGCGGGGATGGCGTTGCGGACGCGGCCGCCCTGCAGGTGTGTCACCCGGGGCAGCGCATCGCTTTGCTCCCACGCGGCGGACACGGCAGGGCGGTACTTGGCGCATTCGCCCACCACGATGGCGTCCACGGCGTCGGGGGTAATGACATAGCGGGGCATGGTGTGGGTGTTGAGATAGTGCTTCAGATCGGGGCTGCCGATCTCCTCCGCCGTACCCAGCCAGAGGCGCACGCCGTGGGGCAGATCGGGATACAGCTCCCGCACCGCCGCCATGGCGTAGAGGGCAGCCACGGCGGGACCTTTATCGTCGGTCACGCCGCGGCCGCGGATGCAGGCATCCTCCACCGTCAGCGTATAGGGCGGCGTTGTCCACCCCTCGCCCGCCGGCACCACGTCCAGATGGCTGAGGATGGCGAAGTTCACATCCCGCCCATCCCACTGTACTGTCAGCGCGGCGTCCTCCACCGTCTCGGTGACAAAACCCAGCTTTTGGGCGATAGCCTCGGCTCTCGCCAGCGCCTCGCGGCACTCTGCGCCGTAGGGAAGGCCGTCCTTCCCGGGCTTGGCAACGCTTGGTACCTCGATGAGGGCAGAGAGGTCGCGCAGCATGTCGGCGCGGTGGGCGGCGATCCAGCTCTGGATGGACGCGCGCATGTTACTCACCCTTTTCCCGATCCAGACGGCGGTTGCGGAAGTACAGGCAGAAGTCCACACCCACCATCACGAAGTTGAGCACGTAGAAAAAGAGAACATACCACTTCTCAGCGAAAGCGGCCATGTAGGCGGGGTTGATGAGCTTGGCGGCGATGCCCGCCACGTAGCCCAGCAGGATCAGACACAAAAAGGCCAGGCTCTTGCCCTTGGTGGTGCGGGCCTTCCACGATTTGATGACGTTCATGGGCCACGAGGCACCAAAGCACAAAAGCATCACGATCTCCAGCAGTTCCGGCATAAAAAAACTCCTCCTTACGGTTGATTTATCTCCATTATACCGCCTTTTCCGGCCCTGTAAAGTATGTGTTGACATCTGCCGTTTTCACTTGCAAGTGATGGTATGACCATGGTATAATCACCTAAAAATGACGCTGGAGGACAAAGACATGGAGCTTTTGCAGCTGAAAAAATTCTGCCACGCCGCCCGCTGCGGCAGCTTTTCCGAAACGGCCAGAGCCTTCGGCGTGCCGCCGTCGGACATCTCCCAGACGGTGCGGCGGCTGGAGCGGGAGCTGGGGACAGAGCTGTTTGACCGGCGGGCCAATGCCGTAGCCCTCAACGAGCGGGGCGCCGCCTTTGCCGAGGCGGCCCGACAGGCCCTGACGCTGCTGGACAGTGCCGCCGCTGCCGCCGCCGACCGGGTGGACGCCGGACAGGTACACATCTGCGTCAATGCCAACCGCCGCATCGTCATGGACACGGTGGAGACCTTCCGCCGGCTGTATCCGGATGTGACCGTACGCACGGAGTTTTTCGCCGACCCCACCGCCAAGGAATTCCATCTCATCGTCTCTGCGGAGGATGCACGGCTGCGGGAGTGGCACAAAGAGCCCCTTCTCAGCGAGCAGCTGGCGGTGGCGGCAGGCCGCGAGACGCCGTGGGCCGCGCTGCTGGGCGAAGGCCTCGCGGCCCTGTCGGGTGCGCCCTTCATCACCGTGGGCGAGGGCAGCAGCCTCTTCGCCCTGACCCAGCAGCTGTGCCGCGAGGCGGGGTTTGATCCGCGCATCGCCGTGCAGAGCGACGACCCCTACTATGTGCGCCGCTGTGTGGCGCTGGGTCTGGGGGCGGCGGTGGTGCCCCTGACCTCGTGGCAGGGCCAGTTCCCGCCGGAGGTGGCGCTGCAGCCCCTGCCCTATCGACGCGAGACGTATCTCTACACCGCGCCGGAGCGGTATCTCCCCCTGTGCGCCCGGGCCTTTGCCGAGCTGCTGCGCTCTGCGTGCGCACAAACCTTGTGACAAAAAAAGAGTGCTCTTTGGACTTTTGCGGGAATTGTTGGGTAATTATGGACAATTTTGAGCGACTCTCCACTTGCGTTTTTGTCTGTTTTGCTGTATCATGAAGTTGAAAGAATATACCGAAAGGGGAGGTTTGCCATGTTCCGCTGAACCGCTGAAAAAACCGCTGAAAGACAGCTAAAAGATCTGCAACGACAAGACTGAACAAGGAGGTAAAACGTATGAAAAAACTCATCCACATCCTCTACCCCCTGTATGCCGCCGTGTGTCTTGCCGCCTGTCTGGCTGCGGAGCGGGTGTATCAGTGGGCGAGGAACCTTGCTTTGAATTTCATGAGCATCACAGCATCTCTCTGGCTGATGTTTTTGCCCATCTTTTTGCTGGGCATCCTGTGGGCGGCGGAGCAGCTGCTGGCGGCGCGGGTCGGCAAAAGGGTGCTGCTGGTGACCCGCCTTGTGACCATGGCGGTGCTGCTGGTATGGACGCTTTACACCATGTATGTCCCCATCACCCTGCCGGAGTGGTTCCACCCCATTGGCTATGCGCCCTATGTGATCGTCTGGTTCCTGCTGGGCTGGCTGATCGTGTCCACAATCGCGCTGCTGGTGAAGAAAAAAGACGCATAAGACCTCTATATACACATAACACCGCCGGACTTTCTGCAAGTCCGGCGGTGTTGTTTCTTCTCTTTTACAGCGGCTTTTCCTGACACATCCGCGCGATGGTCAGGGCGCACAGCTCCACCTGACGGTCAAAGTCCGCGATGGGCAAAAACTCGTTGGCCTTGTGCAGCAGCGTATCCACGCCGGGGGCGGCGATGCCGTAGGCGATGGCGCCGTCCACATAGTGGGCGTAGGTACCGGCGAAGCTGAACTCCGGCTTGGGGGTATAGCCCCAGACCTGCTGCCAGATGGCCTGCATGGCGCGGATGATGGGCGCGTCGTCGGGCACATAGTGGGCGGCGTCCATCTCGCTTGCGGCCACGGTGAAGCCGGCCTCGCGCAGGGCCTTGTCGATGACGAGGGAGTAATTCTCCGGCGTTGCGTTGGTGGGGCCGCGGGAGTCAAACTGGCCGCGGAAGCCCTCGGTATCCAGATAGCAGGTGGTGAAGTTGACACGGCACTTGCCCATGACATGATCCTCCACCGTCAATCCCATGGCCGCGCCGGTCATATCCCCGTGGGGGAACAGGCGGGCCAGGTCGCGGATGGCGCGGGTGGCGGGGCAGTCGGCAAGAGGCAGCTTGCTCAAAAGGGCGATCAGCGCCGTCTGGGCGTTGCGTCCCTGTTCTGCGATGCCGATGTGGGCGATGCGGCCGATGGCGCGGATCATGAGGCCCTTGTCCGTATCCTCCAGCTGGAAGGCCACCTCGGACTCCTTCGCCCACTCCTCGGCGATGGGGCGCACATCCTCGGCGCTCAGACCCTCCACCAGTGCCTCGGACTCGCCGGGCACGGCGTTGCGCACCTTGCCGCCCTGCAGATACACCACCTGCGGGCAGGCCACGCAGGGCTCCCACTTGCCGCCGAAATCCGGGCGGTGCTTGGCGCTCTCGCCGGTGCACAGAGCCTCCATGGAGTCGGGGGTCAGCACGATGGGGGGCATGGTGTGATTCTTCAGATAGTGCTTCAGGTCGGGGCTGCCGATCTCCTCGGCGGTGCCCAGCCACAGCTGCACGCCGTAGGGCAGGTCACAGCCCAGCTCCTGCACGGCCTTCATGGCGTACAGAGCCGCGATGGCGGGGCCCTTATCGTCGGTGACGCCGCGGCCGCACAGCTTGTCGTCCACCTGCGTCACAGCGTAGGGGGGCGTATCCCAGCCGTCACCGGCGTCCACCACGTCCAGATGGGCCATCAGGCACAGCTGGGAGGGCTTATCGGGGTATTCCACCGTCAGCACGGCGTCATCATGGATGGCGGTCACAAAGCCCATCCGCTGGGCGATGGTCTGGAAGCGCAGCATCACCTCATAGCATTCCTTACCGTAGGGCAGACCGTCCTTGCCCGGCTTTGCCACGCCGGGCACCTCCACCAAATAGGCCAGATCCTCCAGCATCTCCTGCCGGTGTTCGGCGAAATATTGGCGGATACTCTCCTGCAGATTGACACTCATAGCATGCTCCTTTCCGCCGTATCCCGCGGCGGTTTTTTCTCTATTGTACCGCGCCTTGGGCGCCTTGACAAGGCTTACGTCTCCAATTCCGGCGCGTCGTCACGGGCCTCGTCGGGCTGCTGCACCGTCATGTCCTGCGCCGGCTGGTCGGTGAAGTCCAGCTGGATGACGCCTTGTGCCACGTTGAGGGCGCACTGCACGCCCTTGCCTTTGGCCGCCGCCTGCGCGCGGGCTACGGCAAGAATGTCGCCCACGATGGTGCGGTTCAGTCCGCCGCCCCGCCAGTGGAAGATGAAGCGCTCCGCGCGCTTGCGCAGGGCCTGCCTAACCCGGCTTTCCACCTGCTCCATCTTGGTGAAGGACAGGCTGCGGTAGTAAAAGCTGTCGCCGTCGGTGCACGCCGGCACCGGCAGCACCAGACGCTCATGGTCGCGGAAGATGCGCCTGTCGTCCAGCAGACAGTAGTCATAGCGCTTCTCGCCCCGCTGTAAAGAGGTGTCGAAGGTGGCGTCCATGTGATACCACTTCCCCTCCAGCTGCACCACGTTCCAGGCGTGGCGGTACTTCACGCCCCGGTCGGGGTTGTCGTGGCTCAGGGCCACGATGCACTCCACGCCGCACTCGTCGCACAGCGCTTTCACCGTCTTGGCCATGCCCTCGCACACGCCCACGCCCTGGGTCAGCGGGCCGATGATCTCGTGGGAATAGGACTTTTTCAGCTTGTCGTAGCGGACGTTCTCCAGAATGAAATCGTGGATGGCCACCGCCTTTTCCCGCGCCGTTTTGCCCTGCAGGGGGCGGGCCAGACGGGCGATGCGGCTCAAAATGGCCTGCCGGTGCTCGCGGATCTTGGCCTTGTCGAAGAGATACTCGGGCACCAGCTCCACGTGGCTGGCCTGGGGATAGAAGCGGTAGGTGTAGCCCACCACGAACCACAAAAGGGGCTCGTCCAGCTTCAGCCGCTGGTACACGTCGGCCAGCTCCGCGTTTTCCAGCCGCTCCACGCGGATGGCGGGCGCGAGGGCGTCAAAGCCCTGCCGCATCGCGTCGTACACCGCTCGCTGCTGCTTGTTGAGACTCTTGTAGTAGTATCCGGCCATGACCGCACCTCCTCCCTTTTTTGTCCATTATGGGGATGGACGCCAGGATTGTCAAGGGGCGGGTGGTACCCGCCCCTACGTGTTCTTCCGAGGGCGGCGCAGGGGCGTCTATCAGCCGCCCACAAAGCAATTCCGCTTCCGCCGCTTTCCGCGCCCCTGCCTGCCGCCGCGCAGGCCGATGGCTGCCCCCCCTCTCCCCACCGCAAAACTTCCCCGTTTCTATCCTTGTCAGTTTACCATAATCTTTTATGGTAAACTGACCACAGTCGGCGGCGGAGGTTATGAGAGGGGTAAAGAATCACGAAGGACACAGTGACCGCAGAGGCCACAGCGGTCGTGAGGACACAGCGACCGTGAGGACACAGCGACCGTAGGGACACAGCGCCCGCGGAGGACACAGCAACCGCGAGAACTCAGCGACCGTGAGGCGGCCGGCCGCCAACTGTTACCTGTTACCTGTTAACTGTTTACTGTCCCCATCACCGCGCCGTACTTTTCAAACAGCGCCTCGAAGCGGCGCTTCTGCGCGGCGGTCATGCGCGCGGCGTACTTGGCGGCCAGCGCCTGTGCCGCAGCGGCGTCACCGGCGGAGAGATAGTTGCCCATGGCCCGCTGGAGGCTCTCGGCGGCGGTGGAGCTGAGGGTCTGGGCCTTGGGTGCAGCGTCGCTCACCTTGCCGCTGTTGACTTTTCTGCCGTCCGACGCCTTCTGCTCCTGGGCGGCCTTGTCGGCAAAATAATGGAGCATGGTCTTGTAGGCGTTGTAGTCGCGGTCATAGGCCGCGTCGTAGGCGCTCTCGGCGGCCTTGAGCTGGGCCTGCCACGCCTCATAGGCCTGCTCCCACGCCGCCTTTTCCGCCTTCTGCTGCTGCGCGGTCAGCTCATAGCGCTGCTGCGCGGCGTCGCCCTCGGTCTCATAGCGCTTGCGGGCGTTCTCCTCCAGCTGGGGGAGCAGGGCGGCCAGCTGCTGCAGGTAGCCGTTGTAGGACTGCTGGGCCGCCGTCTGGGCATAGGTGGAGCCGTAGCCGCCGGTGAGGGCGGCGGACTTGCCCAGCGTGTCCTCCATGGCCTGTCTGCCCGAGCGCTCGTAGAGCTGGGCGTAGCTGTGATAGGCCGCGTCCTCCTTGGGATCGTAGGAAAAGCCGGGGCGGCTCACCAGCTCATCGTACAGGCGCAGCAGCTCCTCTTCAAAGGAGGACTGATAGTCCCCGGGGCGGATGGCGGCCACGCTGTCGCGCTCGGCCTGGGCGGCGGACACCTCATCAGAGGGCGCGTAGCCCTGCTCCAGCTGAAACAGGCGGTCGCTGGTCTCGTCGGACACGCCGGAGAGCACCTGCTTGCCGGTGCTGCCGCCGGCGGCGGAAGAGGTGGTGTTCAGCAGGCTGCTCCACGTGGAATTGCCCACGATGCCGTCGGCGGTGAGGCCGTTTTTCGCCTGATAGTCCTTCACCGCCTTCTGGGTGGCGGCGCCGAACACGCCGTCCACCGTCAGGGAATAGCCGTTTGCGTTGAGTTTTTCCTGCAGCGCCGACACGGCCGAGCCGGTGCTGCCGTAGCTTACCTGTGCGTATGCCATAGTGTTCTCCTTACTTGGTGTATTTCACGGTGATGTACGCCTGATAGCCGGACAGGTCCCAGGTGGTGGAGATCCACAGATTGCCGGTGGCGCGGGTGTAGCCCATGTTCTCGACGGCATAGTAGCCGGGGATGGGGATGATGTAGCTCGCGCCCACGGCAAAGCCCCGCATATCGATGATGTGGAGGCCCGCCGGCAGGGCGTAGTTCTCCGCCTCGGTGCTGTTGGGCAGCGCCCCGTAATCCACCACCATAGCGTAGACCGGCGCGCCGTTCCACTTCTCCCCTGTCAGGTACTCCACGCCCAGCACCATGTCCGGTGCGGCGGAGAGCTGCGCTTCCAGCGCCGCCGTCTCCTCTTCCAGCGCGGCGATGCGCTCGGTGTGCTGCTGCAGCTGCGCCTGCGATGCCTGCGCCGCCGTTTCCAGCCGTGCATCCAGCGTCTGCAGGGGTACGGCGTCGCCGTCCTCCTGCGGTGCGGCCAGGCCCGTCAGGCGGTTGCCCCGCAGGTCCACGCTCCACTCGCTCTCCAGCCAGCCGTCGTGCTCGGCGTATTTGCCGAAGGCGGCGCCGCAGCCGCCCTCCCGCAGATGGAAGGCCACGGCGGCGGTGGGGATGGAATAGACCACCGCGCGGCTGCCGCCCAGCGCGTCCACCGCCTCCACCTCCATCTGATAGCTGGCGCCCACGGAAAATCCGGACAGCACCGCCGTTTCTCCCTGCGCCAGCGCGGTGTAGCCGCTCCACGAGCCGCCCACGGCGCGGTATCGCCCGCGCAGGGACACCGTGTTGTGACCATCCACCGGTGAGCAGACGGCCGACGCTGTGACGGCGGCGCAGGTGCCGCTGTCATCGGCCTGCCCGTCGCTGCCGGCGCGGAAGGCCGCGCTGTGGGTAAAGGCGGGGGCGGCGTAGTCGTGCACCGTGATGGCCTCGCCCTCCCACACCGCCGTTTTGCCGCGGCTGTCGGTCACGGTAACCCGGGGACGGAAGGTGCCCGCCTGGGGCAAAAGAGGCGTGGTGCCGGCAAGTCCCTCTGCCGCCGCGCCGCCGCAGGTGAAGCGGCAGAGGGTGACGGTTGCCCCCTCCTGCCCCTGCGCGGTCACGGCGTAGGACAGGGCCGTTTTGCCCTTCACCGCCGCGTTCCACGCCTGCGGCACGCTGCCGCTTTGGAAGCTGACCGCCACTGCCGTTACCTGCGGGGCAAGGCTGTCGGGCACCAGCAGCGTGACGGGATAGTCCTGCGTGCCGATGACCGTCTCGCCGCTCCACGTGGTGACGGTAACGGTGGCCTGCCCTTCGCCTGCCGACCCCAGCTCCCGGGCAAGGGACACAGGCGGCGTCCATTCCACGCTCTTTTCCATGCCGCGGGACAAAACGGTGCCCGCGGCGTCACCCAGACGGTAATCCGCCGCCCACGTCAGCCCCTCCGCGCCGGAAAAGGTCAGCGTGGCGGCCTGACCCAGCGTGCACACCGGCGCCGTCAGCGCGGCGCAGCGGGGGATGCGGGGCAGGGCGATGGTGGTCTGGGCGGTGCGCAGGCCGGTCATGGGCGTGTTGACGTTGAACTCCGCCGCCACGGTGACGCTTTTGCTGCCGTCGGCCTCGTGGGTCACGGTGTGCACCGCGTCATAAAGGGTCGTGGTGGTGTTGATGTACACCCACTTGCCGTCAAGGGACGCCGCCTCCGCGCCGTCGATGAGCACGCGGCCCAGCGTTCTGCCGGTCTGACTGTAGGTGCCCGAATCGGTGGTGATCTTCACCACGATGGCCACCTGCGAGGTGTTGTGAGCCACGCTGCAGCTGTCCGCCACCGGCGTGACCGTCAGATTCAATACAGCTCCCATCCCTTATCCTCCGATCCACTGGAATGCCAGCCCGCTCTTGTCCGCTATCTCCCACCGGCCCACAGCCACGCTGCGCAGCACGGTGATGTCGGCGATGTAGAGGCGGTTGTTGCTGACGTAGGCCACCTCCACGGCGTCCTGCCAGAAGCTGAGCTTGGCGGCGGTGAAGGTGGCGCGGAAATTCTTCTGCTCTACCACACGCTGCCCGTCCACCTCCTGCACCGCCAGATCCTGACCGACAGCCACGCCGTACACCGGCACGGCGCCGTCATAGCTGACGATGCCGGTGCGGATGTAGCCCTCCGTGTCCACGCGGTAGCTCTCAAAGGCGGCGGTGACGGCGTCCACATCCGTCTGCAGGTCGGAGAGAAAGCGGTAATACTGGCTGATGCCGGCGGCGTCGCCCTCGATGGCGGCGTTGAGCTGCTGGAGATAGGTGCCAAAATCGCTGACCGCCACATACTGCCCCGCCAGCTCCAATCGCACCTTGTCCATCTCGGCGCGCACCTGACGGGCCGTGCGGGTGATGAGGCTTTTGAGATTCTGATACTGCTCCTTTTCCTCCGGCGTCACGGCGGCGCGCTGATTGGTGGATACCGGCACAGCGCCGCCCAGACCGTCCAGCGCCAGATTCAGCTGCTGGGCCATCTGGAAGAGATAGGCGTACTGCCGCGCCAGCTGCTCGCGCGTGTCGCCGCGGGGGCTGGGCGGCAGGGAAATGACACTCATGTCTCCTCACTTCCCTTCTCATACACGGCGCTGACGGAGCGCAGCGTGCAGCCGCCCGTGCCCTGCAGCCGCAGCCGCAGATGGGCACAGCGGCGCGGACGCAGATGGAGCGTTACCGCCTCACCGCCGCCGCGGCCGGTGATACCGCCCTGCGCCTGCCACGTTTCGCCGCCGTCATAGCTCAGGGCGGCGCGGACCGTGGCGCCCCGCGCCATCTGCAGGCGCAGGGAGAGGCGCATGGGATAGGCGTGCTCGGCAGTGGCAAAACCCAGCTCCCCCGTCTCCGCCAGCCACGAAAGGGGCGCTTCCTCCTCCCCTTCGCCGCCGCGCAGAGCCAGCACGCGGCCCTGCGCCGTCAGCGCGTAGAGGGCGCCGTCAAGGGCGGCAAAATCGGTGACGTGCAGCGCGTCCTCCTCATGCCACAAGCGGCGTCGGGTGTCGTACACCAGCAGATGCCGCGCCTCCCCCTCCGCCGCGCTGAGGTAGTACCGGCCCTGCCACACACCGGCGCAGGCATTTTGCAGCTCCATGCCGCCCAGCGGCGCCGATACCGTCACCGGCAGGCTGCCGTCAAAGGCGTACACGCCGCCGCGGCCCACGTAGTACAAAGTGCCGTCCACCGCCGCCACACTCTTGCGGCAGCCCGGCAGCACGCCGGGGCACTCCAGCGTCACCATGCGGTGGGCGCCGGAATCGGAGGGATAGAGCCGCTCGATGCAGTTCTCCTTGCAGAAAAGCACGCTGCCCAGATAGCTCACCGCCGCGGTAAAGGGGCCGTCGGAGCCGCGGGAGGCGGCGTAGCTGTCGGTGGAGAGACCGGCAAAGCAGTTCCAGTTGCGAAAATCGCCCAGCTTGCTGGCGTACACCTCGTTGACGGCGCGGCCGTCCACCACGCCGTACTTGCAGCCCCACAACCGGTTGCCGCACTCGGTGACATAGTCCATCTCCGGCACAGCGCGCCTCACCGTCACCGCGGCGGTCTGCACGCCGTCGCCCTTCACGCTGCCTGCCACCACCAGCGCGTCATCCTCCACCAGACGCAGCACGTGCAGCCCGTTGAGCGATCCCTCTTCGCAGCCCATGATCTCCACGCCGTCGCCTGCGGCAAAGCCTGCGCCGATGTGGGGGCACTGCAGCTTCACGCATACGTCCGCCGCCTCGTTCCACACGCCGTCAGCAAAGCGGTACAGCACGCCCTCGCCGCCGGACAGCCACAGTGCGCCCTCCTGCGGCTGCTGCGGCGCATCGTCGGACACGGTGTAGTCGCCCCATGGGCTGCCGTCGCCGCGGCACAGGGAGAAGGACACCTCGCCCGCTGTCACCACCGTGTTCTCCAAGTGGCCGAACTGGGTCATATCCCGCAGATTCAGCCACATTTTGTCGGGAAAAATCACCAGATACGCGCCCATGGATACCAGCTGCTTCTCCCCCTGCGACAGGGTAAGACCTGTGGCAAGGCCGTTGACGTACAGCGTGCTGCCCTCCACCCAGATCAGGCTCTCCCGCGCCGCAAGGCCGCCGGGCGCGGTGAGGGACGCCACGCTGAGACGCCGCGGCCGCACCTGCAGCGCAGGATAGCTGTCGGCGCACAGGTTCTCCATGCGCGCCGCCGTGCCTGCCGCCGCGCCCTCGCGCCGGTCAAGACCGTGGAAGCTGCTCACCGTCACGCGCTGCAGCGTCGGGGCGGCCAGCTTGCGAAAATACATCCTCCCCGCCCCCTTTCAGCACAGCTTCAGCGCCGCGGCGCGCGCAGGTGCTGCGCCGCCCCGCGCGCGGTAGTCCCGCCACGAGAGGAACAGCTCGTTCCACGCGGCCATGGCGTTGTTGTAGCGGCTCATCTCGCCGTTGTGGTAGTGGATCTGGGCCTCCACATAGCGGCAGTACAGGCCGTCATAGGGCATCTGCGCCGTCAAAACGGCGTCGTCTGCCAGATTGGCCGGTGCGCTGCCGCCCGCCTCCAGCGCGCAGAAGCCCTCGGCCTGTGCCAGCCAGTGGCGCTTCTGGGCGTCGGAGTAGCCGTTGGGCAGGGTGTCATCCACCTGCCCCAGCACCCACAGTGCCGTGATTTGGGACATCACGTCCCCTCCTTTCTCAGTCGGCCATACGGTCCACGTAGCGCCGCGCCTCCTCGGCCATGCGGCGGTTGTTCTCCAGCACCTCGGCCACGTAGTCGGGCACCTGTACCTCCACGCCCTTCATGATCTGGAAGCTGCGTCCGTTGACCGATACGATCACGAAATTCTCCTCGTTCTTTCTGCCGCGAGGCAGCATGATGGTGGTCATCTTGTCCATGTCGATCCTCCTGAATGTTGTTGATGTGGGAGTGTTCTTCGCGCTGACGCTTACGATGCTCCCTGCCATGCCGATGGCGTGTCCTGTCTCCGACGGCCATCTTTCTTTCCACCGGCGGAAAGAAAGATGGGAAAGAAACGCCGCAAGGAACCGATGGTTCCTTGACTTCCTTGCACGCATCACTTCCTGCAAGGCGCATCTCCCTGCCGCGCGTTTTGTTGGCACAATCGTTTTCGGCGCAAATGTGGTATTGTCCCTGCTCCTGCTCTTGCTGCCGCCCTGCTCTGAAATGTAGAAGTGCAGCGTTCTACATCTTGTAAGGGTGAGCGGCTGAGCGAGTTAGTTGATGCGGCAATACAACATTTAGTCGATCTTTGACCTGCCGATTACGCGTGGTAACAGAGTCGCATTTTGTGAGCAGACCGGCGTGCAAAGGAAGTTTTGAAACCATCGGTTTCAAAGGGCGCTTTTGCATACTTTTGTCGCTCTTGACAAAAGTATGCCTGCGGAGCAAGGACACGCCCACACCCTCGCAGGGGGTATGTGAGCGTCAGCGGTTCGCTTCACGCCATCTCCGCCCCGCCCGTTCTTAATTGCTCATTCCTCAGTTGGCGTTGTCGGTGCCGGAATAGCTGGAGCCGCACTCCACGCGCACCATGTACTCGTCGTACAGGATGGCGGCGGCGTGGACACCCTTCCAGCCCACGCTGGAGCGCTGATCCAGAGGATCGGCGGTGCCGGAGGAGCCGCGGGGCTTGACGATGACCTCGGTGCCCTCGCTCAGGTCCACCACGCCGTAAGCGCCCTTGCCCAGGAACAGGCAGGCGTACACGGCGCAGCCGTCCTTGCCCTCGTTCCAGATCTTGGCCTCGGTGGTCTCCACGAAGCGCACGCCGTGCAGCTCGCCGATCTCGCCGCTGTACAGCTCGGTGACGCCGGCGTACTGGTGGGCGGCCAGCCATGCCTCGTCCTGACGCAGGTCAAAGGCCACGCTGGGGTGGATGATGCAGATGTACTTGCCGTCGATCTTGGGAGCGTTCATCTTCTTCAGCTGGGTGGCGGCCTTGGCCACCAGCTCGCCGGTCAGCTTGCAGTCGGCGGTCAGGGCGCTGCGGCTGGTCACTTCGGCGCCGTCAGCCATGGGGGCGTAGATCACCTGGTTGCCCTGCACGATCTCGTTGCGGGTCACGGTGTCCAGGGTCAGGCCCATGTTGGCGCCGTGGCGGTCGGTGATCTCCAGCACCACGTCGTCGATGGCGGTCAGATCCAGCATGTCGGACACGGTGGTGTAGTCGCCGTACTGCTCCAGCTCCTTGGTGATGTAGCTCACGGAGATGCCGCTGCCGTCGGGGGTCACGCCCTCGGTCAGGGGGGTCAGGGCCTTGTCAAAGGCGCCGAACTTACGCCACTCCACCGTCTTGCCGCCGCCGGCAGGCAGACCCTTGGTGGCGGCGAACTGGTTGTGCACCAGCTGAGGCTTGGCGTTCTCCAGCAGCTCCATGCCGTAGTAGGTCTTCATCTCGGCGCTCAAGCCGGAAGTGGTCTGGGTGTTGCTGTCACCTGCGAACATCTGCAGGTGGAAATGCTTGATGTTGTCCATCGTTAAATCTCCTTTCCTATTTGCCTTCTCCCTTGGGAGAAGGGGGACCGCGTCAGCGGTGGATGAGGGGAACCGGACTTCGGATATCCTCCCTATTTGCCTTCTCCCTTGGGAGAAGGGGGACCGCGTCAGCGGTGGATGAGGGGGCCGATGCCGTGCAGGCCATCGAAAACCCATCTTCGCAAATTTTTTCGCCGCCCGCTCCCCTCATCAGCCGCACTCTCGTGCGGCAGCTTCCCCCCAAAGGGGAAGCCTTTGGAGTTGCTCCTGTTGAAGCCCCTCGCACAAAAAGGACTTTGATCAAAACCGGATCTTCTCCCCGTCCATGACGCGGCGGCGGATGTCGGCCAGCTCGCCGGAAGTCAGGTGTCTGGGATCACTGCGGCTAACGGCAGCGCTGCGCCGTCCGTTTTCCGCCGCCCGTCTTGCCCCGGCTGCCGCGCTGCGTGCGGTGTGCTGTGCCGTCTGGTGGGCGGCATAGGCCATAGCGGCGCGGAGGATCTCCTCGCGGTGCACCACCTCGTAGGCGGTGCGGGGCGAGACGCCGGCTGCAATGAGCCGTGCAAACTCGCCGCCCTCCACTTCCCGCTGCCAGTCAAATGCCGGATAAACGGCGCGCACCTCATCGGCTCCGCGCTCCAGGGCGGCAAAGGCGGCCTTCGCCGTGCGCTGCCGCTCGTCCACGGCATCGCGCAGCGTCTGGTTTTCCCGCTTCAAACCGCGCAGACGACCCTCCAGGATCTTCTGCACCCGGGCCTCAAAGTCGGCCTTGTAAGGTCCTCGGATCAGGCTCTCAAAGTCCTGCCGCTCCCCGGCGTCGGGAGCCGTAACGCCCGCTTCTTCCGCTGCGGAATCCTCCGCAAAGAGCTGTAAATGAAAGATCTTGTCCAACATAATGCTCCTTTCCCAGTGGTAAGCCACGACCTCATGTATCTCCATCCCACCCACCACCGCACCCCTCATCAGTCTCGCTGACGCTCGCCAGCTTCCCCCCAAGGGGAAGCCCTTGGAGTTGCTTCTACCCAAGCCTTCTCCCTTGGGAGAAGGTGTCAGCGAAGCTGACGGATGAGGGGCGCTCTACCTTCGCCATCACTTACTCGTTCACCACCCGCACGCACCTGGGATACTCCGTCCCCAGCCACCGTGCGCCCAGCTCCAGCACCTCGCACCGCGCGCCGTCCTTCAGATGCAGCGCCACGAAGCCGTCCTCCGCCTCCAGCGTCTCCAGCGTCCCCGCCTTCTCCAAAAGCCGCACCTGCACGTATACCAGCGCGCTCATGGCCGCGCACACGATGTCCTCGCCCCGCTTACCGTATCCGGCGTGGCCTTCCACCGTGGCGGACTTCTCTTCAAACCGCACGCAGATCATCGGGGCTGCACCGCCGATCTGGCGCGGCGGCGGCTCAGCTCCATGGCGCCCGTTTTCTTCTCCGCTGCGCGTCCCGCCGTGCCCTGCACCGCGCCGCCGTATTCCGCCTGCAGCGCCGATACCAGCTCGGTACCCTTCACGCTGTCCACCACCGCCGCGATCTCCAGCAGCTGCTGGCGCAGACGCTCGATCTCCGCGGCCTGGGTGCGGCTGTGGTCAATGGCGCTGACCACCGCGTCCTTGTTCTTGAAGTCCATCAACTCCAGACACCGCAGGGACTGCTCGGCCATGTCGGCGCGGAAAAAGCCCATCTGGTACAGCTGCAGCGCCAGCTGATTGTGTTCCATGGTCTGATAGGGGTTCTCCTCCTGTGCGTCGATCTCCAGATCGAACTCCGGCACGCGGTAGTGCTCGCCGAAGGCGTCGCGCTCGGTGCGGCCCTGCAGACCTGCGTTGTCGTAGCTGACAAATTCCCCGCCCTTGCCCAGCAGACGGAACTGACGGGGCAGGCCGTAGAACTGGCGCACCAGCTCGATCACCAGCGTCACCACGTCGGCAAAGGCGTCGTAGCCGTCGGCGATCATGTTGCGGCTCAGCTTGCCGCCGGCCTCCTGGAGCGCCGCGATGGCGGTGGCCGCGGTGACGCCGCCGCTGGTGCCTCCGCTGGTCACGTCGCGGTTGCCGGCCGTCTCCTTCATCTCGGCGATCTTGTTCTGCAGATACGCCACATACACGCCGTCAAGGCTGGCCGCGCGGATGGGCGCGATGGAGTCGGCGCCCAGATTGCCGTTGGTGTGGACGAAGGGCTGCGTCCAGTCGGCGTACTCCGCCTCGTTCACCGCGCCGTCGGAGCGGATGAAAAAGCGGGGCGTGGCGGCAGCCAGGGCGTTTTTCAGCATAGCCTGATTGAGAAGGTCGATCTGCTGCTGGGGACTCTTGCACAGGTCCACGTAGCCGTAGCCGCAGGGCGTGCCCTCGGCGGGAAACAAGGGGTCGAACACGAAGGGATACTTGCCGTGGTCGTACCAGCCACGTGCGGCGTTCTCCTCATTTTCCGTGGCGTACAGTACGTTGTCGCCCACGAATTTGCAGTATTGCAGCACTTTTCTGCCGTCTTCGCCCTCGGTGCGGTAATACCAGTCCACCACCAGCGACTTGTCCGCGGTGTCCACGGCGTCGTCGTAGAGATAGCGGCTCACCTGCCCTCGCGCGCCGCCCAATTTGCCCGCAAGCTGGGGGTATGTACGCAGCAGCTCCTCGTTGTCCGCCAGCTCCGTGGCGAAAAAGTGGGGCGAATCCTGAATGTCGGTGACGCCCGGCTGCCAGAACAGCTGCAGCAGGTCCATGCTGCGGATCTCGATGTCGCCCAGCCCCGCGTCCTTCTCCGCGTTCCAGAACACGCCGTACACGGCGCAGCCGGATTTCAGCTTGCGCCACCACGCGTCGGCGTAGACGCGGCGGAAGCGGCTGCGCTTGAGGATCACGGGCAGGATGCGGCTGAGCTTTTTGGCCTCCTCCGCGTCGCCCGGCTCCCGGGGCAGCACGGTGGGCTCGGGATAGCTGTCCATGGCGTCTGCGTGCTTGCTGAGGATGCAGTTGACCAGCCAGCCGCTGGTGGGTCGGGGATCGGCGCTGTTGCCGCCGCTGCCCTTCTTGTCCATTTCCTGCCAGTGACGCAGCTTCCAGAACTGCTCGTTTTCGATGAGGCGCTGCTCCAGCTGCGCCTTGCCGCGCCGGTATTTTTCCAGCACCTGTGCGGCCTGACGTACCTCCTCGGTGCCGATGGGCGGACGCACCGCCGCAGTGTTGTTCATGTCCATCAAAGTCCTCCTTTGCAAAAGTCCTCTCACCTATACCCTCGCCCGCCCCTGTTTTTTGCACGCCAACGTGCAAATTGGGGAAAAGTTTTTGAAAAAATATTTTCTTCATTCGCCCCCCTGTGACGGAGGGCGTCAGCGCGGCTGACGGATGAAGGGGGACAGGTTTCGGACGTCCCCCTCGGGCGATTCATGAATCGCCCCTGCGATCCGCGGCGCACCCCCGTATCCCGTAGGCGCACCCCCCGCTCCGCAGCCCTCTGTAGTGGCCGACGACCCGGCGGCCCGTTTGCCCTCTCCCCCACGGTGCGCCGAGGTCGTCGCGCCCTACACCATTTACCGGCCGCTCCCCGCATCCCCGCAGGCGCACTTCCCGCGCAGCACCCCCCACGCCATACCCTAACCGCACAAACAATGATTCCCTCGCTTATTCTCGTCGGTTTACATAATTTAATTACGGTAAATCAATCGCACCCCCGCCAACTGTTACCTGTTACCTGCTCGCATATTCAGCGGATCGTCCCCCAGCTCCGCCGCCGGCACCTCGCGCCGCGGTGCAATGGGCCGCGACATGCAGAAATACCGGCACTCGTCGGCGGCGTGGTCCTCCTGATGGGTGTCCAGATCCTCCACCTCGCTGCCGGAGAAGAGGAGGGCCGGCACCGTGCGCAAAAAGGCGCGGCAGGTACGGAACACGTACATCATCGGATACCCCTCGTCGTCAAACCCCAGCCGGTAGTGCATCTGCATCCAGCCCGGGATGCGCCGGTTGTCGCCCTTGGTGAAATAGATGCGGTAGCGAAGCGCCGTCTCGTAGATGCTCTCGCCGCGGCTGGTGTCCCAGATGGCGGGGTCAGCCACGCCCTGAATGTCGCGGCCACGGAGCCACGGGTGGGTATCCTCAATTTCCCGAATTTTGGCAAACTGCCGCTCCGGCGTCCAGCGCACGCCCTCGTCGGGGGTGTCGGTGCAGCCGTAGAGCTCCAGAATGCGGTAGATGACGCCGTCGTAGTCCACCGCCCACCACGCGCAGGAGAAGGGCTTGGCGTAGCCAAAGTCGTAGCTGCGGTAAACGCGCCACGAGCGGGGGATGTCAAAGGGCTCAATGACGTGGGTCCAGCGCCGATCGGCGTAGTGCTCCGGCGCGTCGGTGAATTCGGGGAAGAACTGCCCCTCAAATACGTCCCACCTGCCCTCCAGCCACGCCGCGCGCAGCTTGTCCGGCAGAGCCTTCAGCTGCTCCAGATAGTCCGGCTGGGCGCGCAGCAGCGCCACGTTGTCCGTCACCCGGGCGGGGATGAAGGCGTAGTCCTCCCCCCGCTCCCCTGCCACGTACCGCCGGTCGATGAAGAGCCGCTTGATGTAGCCGTGTCCCGGCCCGCCGGGGTTGCAGGTGTAGTAGATGCGCTTGGGGAACTCGTTGACGCCGCGCAGACACGCGGCAAACTGCCGCAGCCACTCCTCGCGCAGCTGCGTGGCCTCGTCGATGAAGATCACGTCGTATTCCGCGCCCTGATAGCGGTCCAGGTCGGCGTCGCAGGCGCAGTAGCCAAAATCCAGCACGCTGCCGTTTTGGAAGAGGAACTGCCTTGCGGTGGCCCGATATTCCGCCGCACCGTGGAGCTCTTGGCGCAAAAAGCGCAGATGGTTGTTCTCCAGTTCCTGATAGGTGCGCCGCAAAAGCAGCATCCGGATGCCCGGGTAGCGCAGGGCCAACAGGCGCGCCTTCTGCCGCACCGCCCAGCTCTTGCCGCCGCCGCGTGCGCCGCCAAAGGCGATGTATTTTTTCTCACACTCCAGAAATTCCTGCTGTCGCCCGTTGGGCCACTCCATGACCATGATCGTCCCGTCCATCATAATTCCTTCCTCTCTGCCTTCCCCCCATCAAACCCGTAGGGGACGGCGCTTGCCGACGCGGCGCCGCCCGAAAGGCTCCCCTTGTTAGGGGAGCTGGCGCAAAGCGCCTGAGGGGTAGTCCACCAACGCCCATAATCTCCGCAGGACGCAGCGCTTGCCAACGCGGCGGCCCGTTTGCCCTCTCTCCCGCGGCCCTTGCGGCGCAGCGCACCAACCGTTAACTGTTAACTGTCACCTGTCACCTGTTCACACGCTCCAGCGCTCCACCTCGTCGGCCAGTACCAGCCGCACCTCCGGCGCGCCGGTCTCGTCACTTTTGTGCGCCGCGTCCTCCAGCGCCAGCAGTTCCCGCGTCAGCGCCGCCAGATCCTTCATGTCGCGGATGGTCAGCGTCACGTTCTCGTCCTCCAGCGTCTCCAGCATGGCCAGACGCAGACGGCTCACCACCTCCGCCGTGTCCTCCGCCCGACTGTTGCGCTCGCCCCAGCCCTCCATGCGCGCCCTGCGGTACAGCGTGGCAACGGACAGCCCGTGCTTTTCCGCCAGAGCGCGGAAGGTGGCGCCCAGCTCCCGCTCGCAGCGGATGGCCGCCCAGTTCACGGTCTTCACTTCCATTCCCGCTGCCCTCCCGCGCATAAAAAGGGCGCAAAGTAGGCGCGGGCGTAGTCCTCCAGACAACTCTCACAGAACACCTGCCCGTTCACCTGATAGTAGTCCTCCCCCACGTAGATGGCGTCGCCGCACAGACTGCACTGCTGGCGCACCGCGCTGCCGTCCGCTTCATGGATCATCGCAAATCGCATCGTCCGTCTCCTTTCCCCAAAAGCGTTCCTACTACTACCCTCTCCACGCCCCTTTTTTGCACGCCAACGTGCAAATTTCGGAAAAGTTTTTGAAAAAAACGGTTTCCCACGCCCTCTCTCCCACTGCCGCACCCGCCCAAAAGCTCCCTCTGATGAGGGAGCTGGCACGGCGCAAGCCGTGACTGAGGGAGAGATACTCCACCCCCTCATCCCACCCCGCACCATCGCATCCCGCACTCGCCGACGCCCCGCAGCCCTCTGTAGGGGCCGACGACCCGGCGGCCCGTTTGCCCTCTCTCCCACACCGCACCTCGTCCGGCGCCCTACACCGTTTATCGGCAGCTCCCCGCATCCCCGCAGGCGCACTTCCCGCGCAGCACCCCCCACGCCATACCCTAAGTGCACAAACAATGATTCCCCCGCTTATTCTCGCGGGTTTACATAATTAAATTACGGTAAATCATCCACCAACACCGCACCACCGTCCCACGGCGCGCCGAGGTCGTCGCGCCCTACACCATTTATCGGCCGCTCCCCGCATCCCGCACCTCCTGCGCCGCACCCTCTACCCCCCTTACCGTTCCTCTTCTATTCTCGTCGGTTGACATAATTTAATTACGGTAAATCATCCACCGCATCGTACCACCACCCCGCACCACCGTCCCGCGCCCCGCACCACCGTCCCGCGCCGCACCATCGCAGCCCCCACCTCCCGCACCAATTGTCAACTGTCAACTGTTACCTATTCATTCCCATCCCCTCGCCTATCCTCGTCGGTTTACATAACTTTATTACCGTCAACCTCCCACAAGCCAAAAAAACACCCGGACCGCGATTTGCAGTCCGGGTGTCTCCCGTTTATTTCGTTGTGGCCGGTTCATTCCTTCACAGCCCCAGCAGCAGCTTCACCTTCAAAACCGCCGCCCTAAGCCTCCCCTGTGCAAGGGGAGGTGGCGCGCAGCGCCGGAGGGGTTGTCAAACCAGCCGCACCTCTTCACAGCCCCAGCAGCAGCTTCACCTTCAAAATGGCCGCCACCGTCTTGGCGTCCTCCACGGAGCCGTCCATGCACATTTCGTACAGCGTGTCGAAGTCCATCCGCTCACACTCCAGGAACTCGTCCTCGTCGGGATGCACCGCGCCGAAGGTGAGTCCGCGGGCCAGATACAGGTACAGCCGCTCGCCGTAGCAGCCCGGGGAGGGCAGCAGCGTACCGAGGCTCTGCCACGAAGCGGCGGTGGCGCCCACCTCCTCCTGCAGCTCCCGCTGCGCCGTGAGGAAGGGGTCCTCCCCCGCCTCCCGCTTGCCCGCCGGGATCTCCAGCATCATCCGTCCAAAGGCGTAGCGGTACTGCCGCACCACGCACACGCGGTTCTCCTCATCCAGCGCCACAATGGCCACGCCGCCGGGATGCTCCACGATCTCCCGGGTGGCCGTGCCGCCATCGGGCAGCGATACCGTGTCCACATGCAGCTTCACCACGCGCCCTGCGTAAATGTCCTGCCGCGCAAGGGTCTTTTCCGTCATATCCATGGCCTGCGCCTCCTTTGCTTTGCCCCCATTCTACCACACCGCCGGCTAAAAACCAACCTTTTTCCGCCCCGCCCCCTTGACAAGACGCCGCAAGTGTGTTAATTTTTTATCAGGATAGTCAAACATTTCACATTCTCATGTTTGTCATCTTCTTTCTCTCCTGCGAAGCAGCACCTTCACTCCTTTTCCGTGCCGGTTCGCAAAAGGCAGTCCCCGTCCGCAGCGGGGGCTGTTTTTTTTTGTGAAAATTTTCCCTCCTGTTTGCACAGTTCCGTGCAAAAACGCCGCCGAAACCGGGTATGGTTAGGAGGTGTTTTTATATGACCAATTCGAATCCCCCCGGCGTGCTGCTGCATTTTGAGTGGATGGATTCCCTGCAGCATCTGAGCCACGAGCAGCTGGGCCGCCTGTTTCTGGCCATTCTGACCTACGGCAAAACCGGCACCGTGCCCGAATGGGACGACCGCTTTCTTCTCTTTGTCTGGAACGTGCTGCGCCCCCGACTGGATCTGGACCGTGAGCGCTACGCAGCCATTGTGGAAAAGCGCCGCGCCGCCGCCAACAAGCGCTGGAACAGCCAGAGCGACAGCGCACCAAGCCGCGCCGAGCCCCAGCGCACCGAACCGAAGCACGAACCCCAGCGCAGCTATACGCCCCGCGCCGCCTCTTCCCGCACCTTCGGTATGCCCGGCTCCATCCTCGCTCCCACGCAGGAAGACCGCATGAACCGTTAGCTGTGATGCAAATGCATGCACCCCATGCCAACCACAACTACAACTACAACTACAACCACAGCCACAACCACAGCCACAACCACAACCTCAACCTCAACTGCAACCACAGCCACAACCACATGCCCCGGCCCCAACCGGACGGGCCGGGGCGGCAGGAGAGAGAAAAAGTATTTTTTCTTTTTTCCGTTGGGCCTTCGGCATTTTTCCCAAAAATTGCCCCCAAATTTCTACTCCCACGAAACTCCCTCTTCGTTGACACTTGCGCCGCCGCGTGGTACATTTTGTATAAGAGCAACAATCTTCCCACGTGAAAGATTGTGCATTTTGTCACAAAGGGAGGGATGCCCATGATCTCATTTGCCCCTGTCCTGCCGGAAGATACCCGCCTTTTCACGGTGGTGGGCCACTTCGGCAGCGGCAAAACGGAATTCGCCGTCAATCTGGCCCTCGCCCTGCGCGAGGAGCGCGATGAGGTGGCCCTGGCGGATCTGGACGTGGTGGACCCGTATTTCCGCAGCCGCGAGTGCGAGCCGCTGCTGGTGCAGCGCGGCATCCGCCTCATCTCCAGCGCCAACACCTGTCGCGATGCGGACCTGCCCAGCATGCCCGCCGAGGTGAACGTGCTGCTGGATAACCCCTCGCTCACCGGCGTGCTGGACATCGGCGGCGACCCCTCCGGCGCCCGGGTGCTGGCCCGCTACCGCCGCCGCATCGGGGAGAGCAGCGCAGCGCTGCTGTGCGTCATCAACGCAAACCGCCCCCTCTCGGACACGGCGGACAAGTGCATCGACTACATCCGCCGCATCGAGACCGCCTGCGGCATGGGCGTGACGGCGCTGGTGAATAACACCCACTGCTGCCACCTCACCGAGGTGGAGGACGTCCTCGCCGGCGCGGAGATGGCCCGGGAGGTCAGCGAAAAGACCGGCATCCCCATTTTGTGCCACTGCGCACCGTGCAAGATCGCCGCGGATGTACCGCTGGATCACATCTTCCCCATGGAGCTTTTCATGAAAAAACCGTGGGAATGATGTAGGGGCGATTCACGAATCGCCCTTCCCCCTTTCGGCAAGGGGGGTAAAGAAGTAACGATGAAAACCTCCCCTGCCTAAGGGGAGGGGGACCGCGACAGCGGTGGAGGGGTACTCCCCTGTCTGGCAACGCCTTCCCAAAGCGCTGCTTAAAGTGACAGTAAATCCCCCCGTCTGCTTCGCAGACACCCTTTTTAGGGGTTCTGTGCAAAGAGAAAGTATATCCCCCCGATTTTGCCCACGGCAAAATCACCCCCCTTTAGGCAAGGGGGGGTAAAGAGGTAATTTATTAGAAAAGGAGACTTGTCTATGGCCATTCATCTTACCTTCCAACAGGACCGGTGCAAGGGCTGCGCCCTTTGTATCACCGTCTGTCCCAAGCACATCCTGGCGCTGGATGAGGGCACCAACGTCAAGGGCTACCGCCCCGCCGTATGCACCGACGAGGCTGCCTGTGTCGGCTGCGCCAGCTGCGCCAGGATCTGTCCCGATTCCATCATCACCATTGAGAAAGATTGAGGAGGTGTCATGACCATGAAACGCGAGATCTGGAAAGGCAGCGAAGCCATTGCCGAGGCCGCCATCCGTGCCGGCTGCCGCGGCTTCTTCGGCTACCCCATCACCCCCCAGAATGAGATCCCCGAGTACATGTCGCTGAAAATGCCCGAATCGGGCGGCGTGTTCGTGCAGGCCGAGTCGGAGCTGGCCGCCATCAACATGGTCTACGGCGCCGCCGCCAGCGGCATGCGCGCCATGACCTCGTCCTCCTCCCCCGGCATCAGCCTCAAGCAGGAGGGCATCAGCTACATGGTGGGCGCGGAGCTGCCCGGCGTCATCGTTAACGTGATGCGCGGCGGCCCGGGCCTCGGCTCCATCCAGCCCGGCCAGAGCGACTATTTCCAGGCCACCCGCGGCGGCGGCAACGGCGACTACCACATGGTGGTGCTGGCCCCCGCCAACCTGCAGGAGGCCGTGGACGTGATGTTCGAGGCCTTTGACATTGCCGATCAGTACCGCAACCCCGTGCTGGTGCTGGCGGACGGCCTCATCGGCCAGATGATGGAGCCCATCGTCTGGAAGGAACACACCCCCCGCGTGCTGCCCGACAAGACCTGGGCCGCTGACGGCCGCCGGGGCGAGCGCGAGCATAACAACTTCATCACCTCCCTGCTGCTGGCCGCTGACGCGTGCGAGGCCCGCAACATCCGCCTGAAGGCCAAGTTCGACGAGATGGAGCAAAACGAGTGCCGCTGGGAGGAGATCGGCACCGAGGACGCCGACCTCATTCTCGTCTCTTACGGCACCCCCTCCCGTATCGCCCAGTCCGCCGCCGAGCAGCTGCGCGCACAGGGCCTGAAGGTGGGTCTCCTCCGTCCCATCACCGTGTGGCCCTTCCCCACCGCGCGCATCCGTGAGCTGGCGGCAGGCAAGTGCCGCGGCTTCCTGGCCGTGGAGATGAGTCAGGGCCAGATGGTGGACGACGTCCGCCTTGCCGTAGGCGAGAAGAAGCCCGTGGGCTTCTACGGCCGCTGCGGCGGCGTGGTGCCCACCGTGTCGGAAGTCCGGCTTGCGGCGGAGAAATTCTATCAGGAGGTGCAGTGATATGACTACCATTTACCGTAAATCCACCGGTCTGCAGGATACGGAGCTGCACTATTGCCCCGGCTGCAGCCACGGCACCGTCCATAAGCTGGTGGCCGAGGTGCTGGAGGAGATGGGCGCTGTGGATACCGCCATCGGCATCTGCCCCGTGGGCTGCGCAGTTCTGGCCGGCAACTACTTCAACTGCGACGTCATCGAGGCCGCTCACGGCCGCGCCCCCGCCGTGGCCACGGCTGTCAAGCGCCTGCACCCCACCCAGCCCGTCTTTACCTATCAGGGCGACGGCGACCTGGCCTCCATCGGTGCCGCCGAAATCGTCCACGCCGCCATGCGCGGTGAGAAGTTCACCACCATCTTCATCAATAACGCCATCTACGGCATGACCGGCGGCCAGATGGCCCCCACCACCCTCTTGGGCCAGCGCGCCACCACCGCCCCTCTGGGCCGCACGGTGGAGCAGGCCGGCAGCCCCATCCGCATGGCGGAGATGCTCTCCACGCTGGACGGTCTGGTCTACGCCGAGCGCGTGTGCGTCACCGATATCCCCCACCTGAATAAGGCCAAGAAGGCCATCCGCAAGGCCTTCCAGAAGCAGATGGCGGGCGAAGGCTTCACCTTCATCGAGGTGCTGGCCGCCTGCCCCACCAACTGGGGTATGGACATCGTGGAGGCCAACCAGTGGCTGCTGGAGAACATGGCCGCCTACTATCCCCTGGGCGTCATTAAGGATAAGGAGGCTGAGTAACCATGAAAAAGCGTGAAGTCATCCTCTCCGGCTTCGGCGGTCAGGGCGTCATGTCCATCGGCAAGAACCTGGCCGAGGCCGGCGTGGTGGAGGGTCTGGAAGTCTCCTGGGTGCCCTCCTACGGCCCCGAGATGCGCGGCGGCACCGCCAACTGCACCGTGATTTTGAGCGAAGAGCGCATCGGCGCCCCGCTGGTGGAGCAGGCCACCGAGATCGTGGTCATGAACCGCCCCTCCCTCATCAAGTTTGAGCCGGCGCTGCAGCCCGGCGGCATCGCCTTCATCAATAGCTCCATTGTGCCCGACAAGGTCACCCGTGACGACATTCAGGCCATCTACGTCCCCTGCGACGCCATCGCCAAGGAGCTGGGCAACCCCAAGGTTGCCAACATGGTGATGCTGGGCGCCTACGTGGGCGCCACCGAGGCACTGAAGGTGGAAACCATCGAGGAAATGATCCACGAGATGTTCACCGGCAAGAAGGCCAAGCTGGTGCCGCTGAATCTGGAAGCCCTGCAGCGCGGCATCCGGTGCGCCAAGGAACAGCTTGCATGAGCAGCATCCACCAACTGTATGCCGAAAAGCTGACCACCGCCGAGGGCATCGCCGCCCAGATCCGGCCCCACTGGGTCATGAGCAGCGACATCGGCCTTGGTATGCCCTACGCATTACTCAACACCATCGGCGAGTACCTCTATGCCCATCAAGTCGAGGGCGTGGTGATCCACACCATTCTGGACCTGCGGCCCCTGAACTGCTATGAAGAGCGCATCGCCCCCTATTTCCGGGCCACCACCTGCTTTTCCGGTGCGTGGGCGAGAAAAGCGGTGAATGCCGGCCTTGCCGATGTGGTCAGCTGCTATTACCGGGATATGCCCCGCTATTTCCGTCAGCGCGAACGCCTGGACGCCATCATCCTCACCGCCGCGCCTATGGACGAGGAGGGCTACTTCTCCGCCGGCGTCATCGGCTCCAATATCCCCGCCCTGCTGGAGAATTGCGACCGCATTTATCTGCAGGTGGGCAGCAAGGTCCCCCGCGCCCTCCATGCCCCCAAGATCCATATCTCGCAGGTAACGGCCTTCTGCACCACCGATGAGCCTCTGCCCTCCCCGGGCAAGGTGGAGTTGGACGACATGAGCCGCGTCATCGGCGGCTATATCGCGGGCGAAGTGCCCCACGAGGCCACCTTCCAGCTGGGCATCGGCGCCATCCCCGAGGCGGTGGGTCTGGCCCTGCACGATAAGCGCGATTTGGGCATCCATACCGAGCTTTTGACCGACAGCATGATCGAGCTCATCCGCTGCGGCGCGGTGACCAACGCGGCAAAGCCCCTCCACCGCGGCAAAACGGTGGCCACTTTGTCCTACGGCTCCCAGGATATGTACGACTATATCCACGAGAACGACGATATCGAGTTCCTGCCCGTGGACTATACCAACGACCCCGCCGTCATCGCCCAGCTCCCCAAGTTCATGTCGGTGAACGGCGCATTGGCGGTAGATTTCTACGGTCAGGTCTGCGCCGAGAGCCTGGGCACGAAGCACGTCTCCGGCACCGGCGGCCAGTCGGACTATGTCCGCGGCGCCGTGGCGTCCAAGGGCGGCAAGAGCTTCATCGCCTTCCCCTCCACGGCAGCCGGCGGCACCGTCAGCCGCATCGCCGCCACCTTACCCCACGGCAGCGTGGTGTCCACCAGTAAGAACGATGTGGACTGCATCGTCACCGAGTACGGCATCGCACGCCTCCGGGGCAAGACGCTCTGGCAGCGCACGCGGGAGCTCATCGCCGTGGCCCACCCCGATTTCCGGGATCAATTACTGTATGATGCACGACGGATGAATATCATCGTGTAATCTCCTTTCTGCACATGGAGCCGCCCCAGTTGCCGGGGCGGCTCCGGTGCGTTTGTTGGAAAAGCATGCACCACGCTGCGGCATCGATGCCCCCTCTCGCCCCTACAACACCACCGACAGCCCCCCCGTAGGGGACGGCGCTTGCCGACGTCCCGTCCCCTGCATGATCATCGCGAAAATCCGTAGGGGACGATGTCCTCATCGCCCCTATCCGCCCCAAAGCCTCCCTCTGACGAGGGAGGTGTCGGCACAGCCGACGGAGGGAGAGATACACCGCACTCCCGCCCCCTTACCTCCTTTTCTATTCGTCATCCGCCGATTCTTGTGGGTTTACATGATTTTATTATGGTAAATTATACGCCGCCCGCGCCCACGCCCGCACCGTGCCGCCATCCACCGCCCTGCACGCTCGTAGGGGCCGACGACTCGGCGGCCCGTTTGCCACCCTCTCCCGCGGCGCGCCGAGGTCGTCACGCCCTACACCATTTATCGACAGACCCCCGTAGGGGACGGCGCTTGCCGACGTCCCGTCCCCCTCCGTTTGCACACCGGCACCGCCCCAATTCTTAATTGCTCATTCTTCATTCTAAATTCTTAATTTTGACTTCTCCCGCCTATTCTCGCCGGTTAACATAATATTATTACGGTAAACCCACGCACTCTTTTCGCCACCATTCCCCTTGCAAAGAGCCGCAAACTGTGCTATACTTATCCTCCACTACTGCGGAAAGGAGGCGCTCGGCCATGGAAAAGAAAGGCATCAAGACGGCGGTGCAGAACCGCAAGGCCTTCCACGACTATTTTGTGGAGGAGCGCTACGAGGCCGGTATCGAGCTCTTCGGTACCGAGGTCAAGTCCATCCGCGGCGGTCAGGCCAATCTGAAGGACTCCTTCTGCGTGGCCAAGGACGGCGAGCTCTACGCCTACCAGATGCATATCTCCCCCTACGAGCAGGGCAATATCTTCAACCGCGACCCGGACCGGCCCAAGCGCCTTTTGATGCACAAGCGGGAGATCCGCAAGCTGCAGGCGCTGCAGAAGCAGGACGGCTTTGCCCTCATCCCCCTGTCCCTGTACTTCAAGGACAGCCGCGTCAAGGTGGAGCTGGGCCTGTGCAAGGGTAAAAAGACCTACGATAAGCGCGAAGCCATCGCCCAGCGCGACGCCAAGCGGGAAATGGACCGCGCCATGCGGGAGAAGAACAGAGGATAACGTATTTCAATTCCAAAAGGAGACACACATATGAATCCTATCGCAACCATCACCATGGAAAACGGCTCCAAGATCGTCTGCGAGCTGTATCCCGACATCGCGCCCGAGAGCGTGCGCAACTTCATCTCCCTGGCGGGCCGCGGCTTTTATAACGGCCTCATCTTCCACCGCGTCATCTCCGGCTTCATGATCCAGGGCGGCTGCCCTCAGGGCACCGGCATGGGCGGCCCCGGCTACTGCATCAAGGGTGAGTTCGCCGCCAACGGCGTGCAGAACGACCTGCGCCACAGCCGCGGCGTGCTGAGCATGGCCCGCTCCCAGGCCCCCAACACCGCCGGCAGCCAGTTCTTCATCATGCACCAGGACGGCTATTTCCTGGACGGCCAGTACGCCGCCTTCGGCATGGTCATGGAGGGCATGGAGACGGTGGACGCCATCGCCGCCGTCAAGACCAACGCACAGGATAAGCCCCTCACGCCCCAGACCATCGCCAGCATCACCGTGGATACCCACGGCGTGGAGTATCCCGCTCCCCGCCTGCTGGCCGATCCCTTCGCACGGTTCAGATAACGTATTTTTCCTCGGGGTGGGGATCTCCCCGCCCCGGGTAAAATAAATCAAATCCGTTTTTTGCCGCGGCGTGTACGTGGCAAAAAACACCGCTCAGCTTGCCAGTGTGCGAGCGCAGCGAGTGCATGCAGCAAGCTGCAAAACCTCAAAAATGTGTAAACACATTTTTGACTGTCTATTCGGGGGCGTACCGGTTTCGACGGGGGCGCGGAGGCCGGATAAGCGGGCGGTGGCGCCTGGCCACCATAAAACGGGCAATTAAAAATTAACTGACAACACTAACACTGTTGCTGTCGCTGCCTAAGCAGTGACCGTCTGAACCGGAGCGGCCACGGGCCGGGGAGGGCGTCGTTTACGTGGCGTCCGTGAGGCGGGTAAGAGTTGCCCCGCCCACGCATCATGACTCTACCAAACTGCAAAGTCTGTTAAGTGCCTTTGCAGGGCGGGAATGTTGAAACTTAACTGCGCCCGGAGAAAGTCTTGTCAAAACGCTTTCGGACAGGGGTTCGACTCCCCTCGCCTCCACCAAAAAAAGAGACACCCCACAGGGGTGTCTCTTTTTTTGGTTCCGGCTCTGCGAGGGGAGTCGAACCTCTCAAATGCAACATGCCGGTGGCATGCTGCGCCGACAGCGCGCACGTTGTCGGCTACTACTATCTTTGCCGCAGGCAAAGATGCAAATTGACTACCCACCGTTGCGCCAGCCGGTTCCCCGCCGCTTCGCAGCGGCCAACCGGGGCGCTGCCTCGAAAGCACCTCGCTTTATCCGCCACCGGCGGCGCTTCGGTGCTTTCCCCGAGCCTCCAACTCCGGCTCTGCGAGGGGAGTCAAACCTCTCGCCTCCCCCTGCTGCATAAAAAAGGCTCTCCCGCAGGAGAGCCTTTTTTCATTCTTTCTTCCCGTTTTCTCAGCCCGGGTTTTTGCCCACGATGGTGACCGAGCTGATGTTCTCCCACGGATAGCCGCCCAGATTGTGGGCAAGACCCAGCGTGGGATTTTCCAGCTGGCGCTCGCCGGCTCTGCCGTGGAACTGCAGCCAGCTCTCGTAGAGCATGCGGATGCCGCTGGCGCCCACGGGGTGGCCGAAGGACTTGAGGCCGCCGTCGATGTTGACGGGGATCTGGCCCTCGGGCAGGAACTTGCCCTCCAGACAGTCCCGCCAGCCCTGACCGCGCTCACTGAGCATCAGGTCTTCGTACAGCACGATCTCCGTGATGGTGAAGCAGTCGTGCAGCTCCACCAGACTCAGCTGCTTTGCAGGGTCCGTGATGCCGGCCTTGCGGTAGGCGTTGCGGGCGCAGTGCACCGTCTCTTTCACGGTGGTGTAGTCATACTCGGTGCTGAAGGTGCCAAAGCCGGAGGCCGCGGCAATCTCGGTGCACTTGACGTACATGGGGTCGGGGCGGTAGTACTTGGCGTCCTCGGAGGAGGTGAGGATGGCGCAGGCGCAGCCGTCGGACACGCCGGAGCAGTCCATCACGCTGATGTAGGGCTCGCACACCATGGGGGAGCGCAAAATGGCCTCCTTGGTCATCTCCTTGCGGTACATGGCCTTGGGATTGCGGGCGCCGTTGCGGTGGTTCTTCCACGCCACGGTGGCCATGGCGTCGCGGATATCGCCGAAGCTGACGCCGTACTTCTCACAGTAGGCCGGCACCAGCAGCGAGAAGCCGCCGGGGCCGCCGTAGGTGGGCTTGGTGCCGTCGCGGTAGGCGGGGGAATCGGGGTTGCCGGAGAAGCCGTTGTCCTTCAGCTTCTCCAGACCGATGGCCATGACCACCTTGTATTCGCCGCTGGTGACGCCGTAGCAGGCGTTGCGGAACGCCTCGGCGCCGGTGCAGCAGTTGTTCTCCACGCGGGTGACGGGCTTGTACTGGGTCTTGAGCACGGTGGAGATGGTGTAGCCGTAGTATTCATAATAGGAGCCGAACCAGAACGCATCGATGTCCTCGATCTGGAGGCCGGCATCCTCCAGCGCCTCGTTGACGGCTTCCAGAATCAGGTCCTCGCGGCTTTTGTTGAAAAACTCGCCGAATTTGCTGCAGCCCATGCCGATGACGCAGACTTTATCCTTCAAACCTGCCATATCACATGCCCTCCGTTTCTCTGCAGGGTACCACTTTCCAGAAATAGGTGTTGACGCCGCCGGCGTGGAACATCTTGCGGAAGGTGAGCTGCACCGGCATGCCGGCGCGGATGTCCTCCTTGGCGCACTCCACCAGATAGGTCATCATCTTGCCGCCGCCTTCGAATTCCACCACCACCAGATTGTTGGGCGAATCCAGCGACAGGGCCACGCCGTCCAGCGTGAAGGTGCGCAGCCACGCCTTCTTGCCGATGAAGCGGTAGTCGGCCATCTTGTCCACGCTCTGGCAGATGGCGCACACGCGCTGGGGCGGATAGTGGGGCGTGCCGCACTCCGTGCACACCGAGCCGTACATGGCGTTATTTTTCTTGCTGCCGCGCAGATAGTCCGGCAGAGAGGAGCGCTCCTGCTCGGGACGGCGCTGGGGCTCGCACTGTAAAAAGCCCTTCCACTTCAGGTACTTGCCGTAGGGCAGGGAGCTGTCCTTGCACGCTACAAGACTGGAAATCGTGTGGGCGGGGGTGTAGCTTTCGATCTTCTCCGTGGTCTCAAAGACCATGGCGTTGCAGCCGTCGCCGTAGGAGACGTACAGGATCTTCTCCCCTGCCTTGGCCTCGTCCAGCGCCGCGCACAGCATCAAAGGCGCCGCGGCCGCGCCGGTGTTGCCGATCTGGCCGTAGAGAGCGCTCTGGATCTGCTCGCGGGCAAAGCCCAGCTTGGTCAGCGCCGCCGTGCTGTGGCGCTCTTCATGGGCGTAGCACACCACGCGGGCAAAGTCGGCAGGCGTCAGGCCGGTCTTTTGCAAAACGCCCTTCACCGCATCCAGCACCAGCGGCTGGTAGATCTCGGACGTGGCAAAGCGCACGTCCCAGTAGCGCACGATCTTCTCATCCTGATCGCGCCACATGTCGTAGGCCTCCATGGAGAGGCTGCAGGCGTCCACAAACCGGGCGATCACGTCCGCGCCGCTGCCCATCACAAAGGCCGCCGCGCCGTCACCCAGATCGTTTTCATAGGTGCCGTCGTTGCCGCCCAGGCGGCAGTCGGCCGCCGCCACCAGCATGTCGCCGCCGGCGCAGGCCTCCAGCGCCGAGAGCATGGCGTCGCTGCCGCACTTGAGGGTGTTGGAGAAATCCGCCGTGCGCAGCTCCCGCCCGCAGTCCAGTACGGCCGCGATCTGGGACGCGCAGCTCTTTTCGCGGTAAGGCGAGGTGGTGGTGGCAAAGTACACGCCCCGCAGAGCGCTGCCGTCCGCCAGCGGCACGGCGTTCATAGCCGCGCCCACCGCCATGGTCAGGCTGTCCTCGTCGTAGTAGGCCACCGCCTTTTCGCCGCCCTTACCGGCCTTGCCGTAGGCCGCGGCGATGGTGGCTTTGCTGAGTCTGTAATACGGCACGTAGCCGCCGTAAGCTTTGATACCGGTCATATCTGTATCCTCCCGCGGCCCTTACTTGGTGTAGTCGTACCAGCCCTTGCCGGTCTTGCGGCCCAGCTCGCCCCGGGCCACGCGCTCGTCCACCTCCGGCACCGGCAGATAGCGCTCATCGCCGGTGAGTTCGTAGAACACGGCGAAGCAGTCCTGCAGCGTCTTCAGTCCGCCGTAGTCGGTCAGCTCGAACACGCCCATGGGGTGGTTCAGACCCAGACGCAGCGCCTTGTCGATGTCCTCGATGGAGGCCACGCCCTCCTGCATGACGCGGAAGGCCTCAGCATAGGTGGCAAAATTGATGCGGTTGACGATGAAGCCGGGGGCGTCCACATTGATGAGCACGCTCTCCTTGCCGATGGTCTCGGCCCACGCACGGGCCCATGCCACCGTCTCGTCGCTGGTCTTCTCGCCGCGGATGATCTCCAGCAGCTTCATGGCGTATACGGGCGCGAAGAAGTGCAGGCCGATGAAGCGCTCGGGATGCGCCATGTCCTCGGAAAGCTTGGTGATGGGGATGAAGGAGGTGTTGGTGGCAATGATGGCGTCCTCGCGGCAGTAGGGCTCGATCTTGGCGAAGAGGGCCTTCTTGATCTCCACGTTCTCCACCACCACTTCGATCACCAGCTCCGCCTCAGCGGCCAGCGCGTGGTCGGTGCAGGGGATCAGGTTATCCAAAATCTCCTGCCGCTTCTCCTCCGTCATCTTGCCGCGCTGGACTTGTTTGATGAGTCCGGCGTCGATGCCGTCCTTGCCCCGCTGGGCCAGTTCGCGGGTCAGATCCCAGAAATACACGCGATAACCGGCGGTGGCGCAGACCTGCGCGATGCCGCTGCCCATGGTGCCGGCGCCCAATACCATAATCGTTCTCATGATCGTTTCCTCCTATGTCAGATCGTTCCGTTTTTCTTCAGCTGGGCCACTTCCTCCGCGCTCATGCCCAGATATTCGCCAAACACCTCTTCGTTGAACTGGCCCAGCGCGCCCGCGGGACGGGGCTCCACCAGTCCGGACTCGCGGAAGCGGATGGGGGTGTTGATGTAGGCGATGTCGCCGATGACGGGGTGCTGCATGTGTTTGATCATCTGGCGGTGCACGGTGAAGTTTTCGTCGGCCTCGATGTCGGCGTAGTTATACACCAGCGCGCCGGGGATGCCCACGGCGTTGAGCTGGTCCACCGCCTCTTCCGCGGTGATCCTGCCGCACCACTCGTACACCAGCGCGTCCGTCTCGGCGCGGTTCTGCACGCGGGTGATGGGGTCGCAGAACCGGGGATCGTCAATGAGCTCCGGCTTGTGGATGATGTCGGTGCAGAAGGTGGCCCACTGCCGCTCCATGCCCACGCCGATGGCAAAGGCCCGGTCGGCGGCCATGTAGGTGCCGTAGGGACACCACAGGCTGTAGCCGTTGCCGATGCGCGGCGGCAGATTCTTGGTGTGGCCGTAGTCGATGTAGTCCTGCGTGGTCAGCGCCAGCACCGAGTCCACCAGCGAGACCTCCACCCACTCGCCCTTGCCGGTCATCTTCTGGCGCACAAGGGCCGCCAGAATGCCGATAGCCAGATTCATACCGGCGGTGATGTCGCCGATGGAGGGGCCGCACTTGGTGGGCGGATTTTCGGGGAAGCCGGTGTAGCTCATGATGCCGCCCATGGCCTGCGCCACCACGTCGTAGCCGGGACGGCTGGCGTAGGGGCCGTTCTGGCCGTAGCCGGAGATGCTGGCCAGAATGATCTTCTCATTGACGCTGCGCAGCACCTCGTAGCCAAGGCCCAGCTTGTCCATGGTGCCGGGCTTGAAGTTCTCCGCCACCACGTCCACCTGCTTGACCAGCTCCAGCAGCATCTCCTTGCCCTTGGGGTCCTTGAGGTTGATGGTCACATTGCGCTTGTTGCGGTTGACGGTGGCAAAATAGTTGCTGCAGCCGTTGACGAAGGGCCCGCCGGCGCGGGTGGCGTCACCGGCCACGGGGTTTTCCACCTTGATGATCTCGGCGCCCATATCGCTCAGCCAGCTGGTGCCGAAGGGTCCGGACAGCACGCACGTCAGATCCAGGATCTTAATGCCGTGCAGTGCGCCCATGGGTTTTTCCTGCATAAAACACGACCTCCTTGCCGCATGTTTTTTCTGCCTTCACAATAGTCCCTGCACCGCGGACTGTCAACGCGCCGCACTATACCGATATTCCGATTTCTCAGCGCCAAAAAATCGGAACATCTGCATATTTACCCCTTTGACTCAGGCGCTGCATGCGCCTATAATAGAGCTGCACCCTACCCGAAGGGCTGTAACTTCCACAGGAGGTGCTCTGCCATGGAACGCAACATTCTCTGGGCCTCCCGCGGCGAGCTGCCGGCGGGCTGGCCCCTGATGGGCCACACCCACCCATACTACCATCTTTTCTTCATTCTCAAGGGAAAAGCCGTCTTTTTGCTGGATCACCGGCCCTATGCCGTGTCCGCAGGCGACTGTCTGGTGGTGCCGCCCAACGTCTGGCACGAGGTCTGCGCCGAGGAGCACACGCTGCTGGACTCCTATGAGATCAAGTTCACCCTCAGCCCGCCCCTGCAGCAGATGGCGCAGGAAGCCGGCGTTCTGGTGCGCCGCGCGCCGGATTACGTGGGAAAATCGGTACAGTATATCGTCTATAACTGGGCCCGCCGCGACCTGATCAGTTTTTCCCATATGGACCATATCCTCCACGCCATGGTCATGTCCCTCTATCTGGAGCCGCGCATGGCCGGCGAGCAGGTGTCCAGCTTCGTGGAGACGGAGGACTACTCCCCGCTGGTGCAGCGCATC
>SVMH01000011.1 GCA_015067525.1 Oscillospiraceae bacterium
GGGCGACAGCTTTGTGGGCCTCCACGCCCGCTTGATGAGCCAGGCACTGCGTAAGCTCACCGGCATCATCAGCAAGACCAACTGCATCGTCATCTTCATCAACCAGCTGCGCGAGAAGGTGGGCGTCATGTACGGTAACCCCGAAGTCACCACCGGCGGCCGTGCCCTGAAGTTCTATGCCAGCGTCCGCATCGACGTGCGCCGCGTGGAGACCCTGAAGAGCGGCGGCGAGATGATCGGTAACCGCACCCGCGCCAAGGTGGTGAAGAACAAGGTGGCGCCTCCCTTCCGTGAGGCGGAGTTTGACATCATGTACGGCGAGGGTATCTCTCTCCTGGGCGAAATGATCGACCTGGGCGTGAAGCTGGATCTCATCCAGAAGAGCGGCTCGTGGTTCAACATGGGCGAGGTGCGTCTCGGTCAGGGCCGCGACGCTGCCAAGCAGTATTTCAAGGACCATCCCGAGGAGGCCGACAAGCTGGAGGCCGCCATCCGCCGCGATTTCCATAAGCTGATGAGCAACCAGTCCCGCATTGCCGCCAAGGCGGCCGGCCGTGCCGTGGACGTGTCCGCTGACGATTTCGACGATGCGGATTGAGAAAATCGAACCATCCAAGCATAAGCAGGAGCGAGTGCTGGTGTATCTGGAGGGGGGCGACCTCCTCCGGCTCACCGGTGATGCGCTCCTGCGCTTTGGCTTGCAGGTGGGTATGGACTTATCCGATGAAGATGTGGTAGAATTGAAAGAAGCCGAGCGGCACTACCGCATCCGCAGCCGCGGCGCCAACATCGCCTCCAGCCGCATGCTCTCGCGCAAGGAGCTGACGGACCGTCTCGCCCGCCGCGGCGCTACCGAGGAAGAGGCGGCAGACACCGCCGACTGGCTGGAAGAACTGGGCGCGCTGGATGACGCGGCCTACGCCGCCGCCGTGGTGCGGCACTACAGCCGTATGGGCTACGGCACGCTGCGCATCCGGCAGGAGCTTTCCCGCCGCGGCATCGACCGCGCGTTGTGGGACGAGGCGCTGACGCAGGCTGATGAGAGCGAAGCGATCATCGAAGCGCTGCTGCAAAGCCGCCTGCGCGGCCGCACGCCGGACGCGGAGGAGGGCCGCAAGCTTGCCGCCATGCTTTCCCGCCGCGGCTTTATCTGGCAGGAGATCCGCCCCGTGCTGAGCCGCTTTCTGGACGGCGAAGACCTGCCGGAAGAGTAAGAAGAATTGTGAGGAAACGGACAATGAAGGTATCCTTTATTTCCCTTGGCTGCGCCAAGAATACGGTGAATGCCGAGCAGATGATGGCCCTGTGCCGCGACGCCGGCATGGAGCTGCTTGCCGCCCCCGAGGGGGCCGACGTGGTGGTCATCAACACCTGCGGCTTTATCGACAGCGCCAAGAGCGAGGCCATCGACAATATTCTGGCCATGGCCGAGCTGAAGGCCGAGGGTCAAATCGGCAAGATCTTGGTCACCGGCTGCCTGAGCCAGCGCTATAAGGAAGAGATTCTCAACGAACTGCCCGAGGTGGACGGCATTCTCGGCACCGGCAGCTACAGTGAGATCGTCTCCGCCATCGAAGAGGTGGCCTCCGGCGGCGTGCCCTGCCGCTTCGGCAGCATCCACGCCCCCGTGGAGGAGCTGGACCGTGTGCTGACCACGCCCCCCTACATCGCCTACCTGCGCATCGCCGAGGGCTGCGACAACCACTGCGCCTACTGCGTCATCCCGTCTCTGCGTGGCAAGTACCGCAGCCGCTCCATGGAAAATGTGCTTGCCGAGGCCAAGAAGCTCTCCGACGGCGGCGTCAAGGAGCTTATCATCATCGCGCAGGACATCACCCGCTACGGCATCGACCTCTACGGCGAGAAGAAGCTCAGCGCCCTGCTGCGTGAGCTGTGCAAAATGGACTTCCGCTGGATCCGCCTGCACTACCTCTATCCTGACGAGATCGACGATGACCTCATCGACACCATTGCCGAGGAGCCCAAGATTTTGAAGTATCTGGATATCCCCATCCAGCACTGCAACGATCAGGTGCTTGCCGCCATGAACCGCCGCAACACCAAGGCCGAGCTCCTGGAGCTGTTCTATACGCTCCGCGGCCGCATCGACGGTCTGGTGCTGCGCACCAGCCTCATCACCGGCCTGCCCTTTGAGGATGAGGACGCCTTTGATGAGCTGTGCCGCTTCCTGCGCGAGGTGCAGATCGAGCGTGCCGGCGTGTTCCCCTACTCCCCCGAGGAGGGTACCCGCGCCGCGCTGATGGAAAACCGGGTGGACACCGCCGAGGCCGAGCGCCGCGCCGAGCTGGTGGTGGACGTGCAGTCCCGTATTATGGATGACTTCAACGAAAGCCGCATGGGCGAGATCACCGAGGTGTTGTGCGAGGGCTGGGACGGTCAGGCCATGAGCTATGCCGGCCGCAGCTGGGCCGAGTCCCCGGATATTGACGGACGCATTTACTTTACCGCCGAACGCGAGGTGGCGGACGGCGAATTTGTGCCGGTGCGCATCACCGGCTCTATGGACGGCGAATTGACCGGTGAACTTTGGGAGGAATAAGGAAATGACAACTGCAAACAAACTGACGATCCTGCGTGTGGTAATGATCCCCGCCTTTCTGGCCGTGGTGTACGCCGGCTTCCCCGGCAGCGGCTATGTGGCCCTCGCCATCTATATCGTGGCGTGCCTGACCGACTGGCTGGACGGCTACATCGCCCGCCACTATAATCAGGTGTCCGATTTCGGCAAATTCATGGACCCCCTGGCCGATAAGTGCCTGGTGGTGGCAGCTCTGTGCTGGTTCGTGGAAAACGGCCAGATGGCCGGCTGGGTGCTGGCCGTGGTGCTGCTGCGCGAGTTCGCCGTGTCCGGCATGCGCCTTGTGGCCGTGGAAAAGGGCCGCGTCATTGCCGCCGGCTGGTCCGGCAAGGTCAAGACCGCCAGCACCATGGTGTGCATCTGCCTGATGCTCTTCGGCATCCCCGGCTGGGCCGAGCGTGTGTGTGAGGTCATTATCCTTGTCACCACCATCTACTCCGGCGTGGAGTATTTTGCCAAGAATCTGGACGTCTTCAAGGATGTCAAGTAAGAACGGCTGCAAAAGAGGGCGCATTGCGCCCTCTTTTTTCTCTATGCAACGCTCCGTTGCGCAAAAGCAAGGGGCGGTTGGTGGCACAAAATGGATGGGTGTGGTAGCTTTGTGGCAGAAAAGGGAGGTGGCTGTACCATGAAAAAACAACTGTGGTGGCTCATCGTGGGATGGATGCTCCTGCTGACCGGCTGCGCCGCGCCGTCGGCGGAGGAAACACGCACCGACGAGCAGCGGCTCTCCGACGCCATGCTCCTGTGCCGCGAAGATTTCTCCAAAGGACAGGCTGCGCTGCGGGAGCTGGACGCCCAAATCGTGGGAGGCAAGCAGACCGCCGGAGAGAGCAGCACCCTCGCCCTCTGGCAGCTCCACTGCGGAGAACAGTACCTGCTGCTGTGGCAGCTGACCTGCACTGCGGCGGAGGAACATCCCGGCACACTGGATACCCTGCGTTTGACGTGGGAAGGCGGTAAGTATTACCGCTCTGAGGGCGACGAAACTTGGAGTACCGTGCAGGGGCGGACGGAGAACACCGTATCTTTCAACATCGAAGATGACCGCCTCGCTGCCGGAGACACGACCTGCGGCGCCGTGTACCTGCAAGCCCCGGCCATCGCCTACGGCGCGGAGCTGGAACACACTGCCGCGGCGCAGGAGACAACGCTGACCGCCGAGGGCGACACTGTCACCGCCACCACCCGGGACGCGCAGCAGACGTGGACGCTGTCGCTGGAACACAAGGAGGACACACCATGACATTATCCGAAAAATTACAAAATCTCCGTAAGGCCGCCGGCCTTTCCCAGGAACAACTGGCTGAGCGGCTGAACGTCACCCGTCAGGCCGTCAGCAAGTGGGAGACGGGGGAGGGCAAGCCCGATATCGACAATCTCCTGCCGCTGGCGAAGCTCCTGGGCACCACCGTGGACTATCTGCTGGATGACGGCGCCGCGGAGCCCCGACAGAGCGAGCCCCAGCCTGCGCCCCAGACCGAGAGCGTGGGCCGTGAGCTGTGGGAGCAGCTGAAAACCTTCGGCCGCCGCTGGGGCTGGCTGGGCGGCTACGCCATCGCCCTCATCGGCGCGGTGCGCTTCGTGACCACGCTGGTGGTGCTCTTTGCCGGCGGCACGGCGCTGGGCGGCATCATCCACGCCGATTTCGGCATGGCGGCGGGCTTCGGCCTTGCCTATTACCTCATCGGCATCGTCCAGCTGGCGGTCTACGCCGCCATGATCGTGGGCGGCATTTGGCTGGCCCGGTGGCTGAAGCGAAAATACGCGGAATAAAAAAGGCTCCCTTGTGTAAAGGGAGCTGTCAGCGAAGCTGACTGAGGGATTGGCAACCCCTCGGAGACTTGAGCGCGCGCATAGAACGACCGCAAAACAAGGGAGCAGCCGCAAGGCCGCTCCCTTGTTATCAATCATCTGTTTCGTAGACTTCAAAATCTACATCATCGTCTTCGTCGAGGGGATAATCACCCGGATTGGACATGTGAAGAATTTCGCCGCCTGTGTGATAGCAACTGCAAAGATACTCACCGTGTGCGCGAGCTTCCGCTTCGGTGTCAAACAGGTTGTCATCCTCTTCGCTGGTGCCGTCGGAGTAGAACATTTCTACATAGTATTTTGCCATAATACGATCCTCCTTCTCGCTGTTTATTGTCCATTAAGGAATTTTTTTCTGTCAGACATGTGCTTGGCGGCGAGGGAACTGCCGTGTCGCAAGCCATCGGCGATAGATTCTTTAAAAAAGGAGTCTTTTTCTTCGCATAGGCGTTCCAACTGTCGAATACGTTTTTTGCTTGTTCGTAATTCACTTTCCAAAATTTGAATTCGTTTCTTGTCTTTAGAACCAAACAAACCCATTTGCAATCCTCCTATACGGTTTATTCCTCATCGCAGGTGTCGATATAAATATCCTCCGCGCGCTGTTGTCCCCGCGCCAAAATCAGCGTCACCTCTGTGCGCAGCGCAATTTCGCTGTCGGGGAAGGGAAGCTGAGAAAGCCGCTCCATGGCCGCCTCGGCGGCATCCACCATGGCCAGATACATGTGCTTGTAGTCCGTCATATCGATCACCTCACTACCAGTTTAGAACAGAGTGTTCAAAAAGTCAATAGAACAAATTGTTCTTCCGTATACTGAGCATGGTGACGTATATGGAGAAATACCAAAGAATCCGCGATTTGCGGGAAGATAAGGATAAGACACAGCGTGAGGTGGGCGAAGCGATCAATGTGCCGCAGCGCACCTATGCCTATTATGAGAGCGGCGAGCGGATGATCCCGCCCCATGTCCTCATCGCCCTTGCCGCCTATCACGGCGTCAGCGTGGACTATCTGCTGGGGCTGACGGACAAGCGTGAGCCCTATCCCCGGGGTAAACAGCGCACTTGACACCGCTTGCATCCTCTGCTAAAATATTCAGTAATCGCATAGCGTGTGGATCGGGAAGAGTATGCCCCCACCTTTGCCCAGAGAGAGACCGTCAGCGGCTGGAAGCGGTCTTGCGAAGAGGAGCAGAAAGTGCGCCCGGGAGCGCGGGGGACATGGGAGCCCTCCGGTTGGTCACCGTCACAAGGCCGCCATCGAGTGAGAAACGAGAGTGGAACCGCGATAGCTTTTATCGCCTCTCATGCCTGCGGGCGTGAGAGGCGTTTTTATTTTTTCAATTCAAAAATTGACAATAGAAGGAGTAAACCCCATGTATCTGTACAATTCTGCCACTCATAAGAAGGAAGAATTCAAGACCCACACCCCCGGCCATGTGGAGATGTACACCTGCGGCCCCACGGTGTACCACTTTGCCCACATCGGTAACCTGCGCAGCTACCTGATGGAGGACGTGCTGGAGAAGTATCTGCGTTTTTCCGGCTATGATGTCCACCGCGTCATGAACATCACCGACGTGGGCCATCTGACCAGCGACGCCGACGAGGGCGAGGACAAGATGCTCAAGGGCGCCAAGCGCGAGAACAAGTCCGTCATGGACATCGCCAAGTTCTACACCGACGCTTTCTTTGCCGACTGCGCCAAGCTGAACATCAAGACCCCCGACGTGGTGGATCCCGCCACCAACTGCATTGACGAGTATATCCACATCGTCTCCACCCTGCTGGAGAAGGGCTTTGCCTATGTGGCCGGCGGCAACGTCTATTTTGACTCTTCCAAGCTGGACCGCTACTACGTCTTCAACGACCACGACGAGGAAGATCTGGCCGTGGGCGTCCGCGAGGGCGTGGAGGAGGACACCAACAAGCGCAACAAGAACGACTTCGTGCTGTGGTTCACCAAGTCCAAGTTTGAAGATCAGGCCCTGAAGTGGGATTCCCCCTGGGGCGTGGGCTATCCCGGCTGGCACATTGAGTGCACCGGCATCTCCCTCAAGCACAACGGCGAGTACCTGGACCTGCACTGCGGCGGCGTGGACAACGCCTTCCCCCACCACACCAACGAGATCGCCCAGTCCGAAAGCTTCCTGGGTCACGCATGGTGCCCCCACTGGTTCCATGTGGCCCACCTGAACACCAACACCGGCAAGATGAGTAAGTCCAAGGGTGAGTTCCTCACCGTCTCCCTGCTGGAGGAGAAGGGCTACGATCCGCTGGCTTACCGCTTCTTCTGCATGCAGAGCCATTACCGCAAGGGCCTGGTGTTCTCCTGGGAGAATCTGGACAACGCCGTGGTGGCCTACAACAAGCTGCTCGCCCGCGTGGCCGGCCTGAAGCCGGAGGGCGAGGTGGACAGCGCCGCCTATGACGAGCTGCGCGGCAAGTTTGCCAAGGCCATGGACAACGACCTGAACACCTCCATGGGCGTCACCGTGCTGTACGACGTGCTCAAGGCCAAGACCAATGACGCCACCAAGCTGGCCGTCATCGAGAGCATCGACACCGTGCTGGGCCTGAAGCTCATCGAGAAGGCCGCCGAAGTCCGCGCCAAGCAGGCCAAGGCCGCTGCCGCCCCCGCTGCCGGTTTCACCGTGGTCAGCGAGTCCGGCGAGGAGAACGCCGAAGTGGAGGCCCTCATCCGCGCCCGCGCCGACGCCAAGAAGGCCAAGAACTTTGCCGAGGCCGACCGCATCCGCGACGAGCTGAAGGCACAGGGCATCGAGATCATCGACGTGGCCGGCGGCGCCAAGTGGAAGCGCGTGTAATCCCCACTTACCCAATCAAAAGCGCACCGCTTACGGCGGTGCGCTTTCTCTGTGCCGTTTAACGAAAAATCGGCAAAAGCCCTTGACAGCTTCTTGTCGGCGGGTGTACGATATTGTTGAAAAGAGACAAAATATTGGGGGAAAGCACCATGGACATCCATCAGGCAGTGGGACTGAATATCCAGCGTATCCGCAAGGCGCAGAAGCTGAGCATTGACCGCGCGGCGGAGCTGGCGGGCATCTCCAAGAGTATGCTGGGCCAGATCGAGCGCGGCGTGGTGAACCCCACCATTTCCGTGCTGCATAAGCTGGCGCAGGGTCTCCATGTGCCGCTGGAAAAGCTGATCGAGTATACGGAGGAGCCGGGTGTTACCCTCTACCGCAGCGTGGACACGGTGGGCCAGCGGCTCTACGGCGGCAAGGTGATCCGCTACCAGCTTTTCCCCTATGACGTGGACAGCGGTGCCGAGAGCTGCCAGATGGACATCTTCATCTCCGGCGCCTACGAGGCTGAGGATCATATCCCCGGCAGCCGCGTGTACCTGACGGTACTCTCCGGCATGGTGGAGGTGCAGGTGGGGGAGGAGAGCTTCCGGCTGGAAAGCCGCGACAGCCTCATGTTTCCCGGCAGCCTGCCGCGCAAATACATCAATAAGGGCAACAGCACCGTGCGCCTCATTGAGCGCATCATGTACAAGAAATAAAAAGAAGCGCCTGCGGGCGCTTCTTTTTTATTGCCATCGGGCCGCGGCGGCGCTATACTGGACTTGCAGGCAACGCCTGACATCATTTTAAGGAGACTGCTGTTTGAAAAACAACACCTTGGAGACTGTGACCGATCTTTTCTGAGATACAAAATAAGAAAGGAAAGGTTACCATGAACCACATCACTATCCGCAACGAGACCCCCAACGACCACCGCACGGTGGAGGAGCTGGTACGCGAAAGCTTCTGGAACGTGTACCGCCCCGGCTGCTATGAGCACTATGCGCTGCACGTGCTGCGTGACGATCCCGCCTTTGTGAAAGAACTGGACTTCGTCATGGAGAAAGACGGCCGTATCATCGGCCAGAACATGTTTATGCGCGCCCATATTGCCGCCGACGACGGCCGGCAGATCCCCATCATGACCATGGGCCCCATCTGCATCGCCAATGACTTGAAGCGTCAGGGCTACGGCAAAATGCTGCTGGATTTCTGTCTGGAAAAGGCGAAGGAGCTGGGCTGCGGCGCGCTGTGCTTTGAAGGAAACATCGGCTTTTACGGCAAAAGCGGCTTTGGCTATGCCCGGGAAAAGGGCCTGCGCTACCGCGGTCTGCCGGAGGGAGCGGATGACTCCTTCTTCCTGTGCCGTGAGCTGATCCCCGGCTATCTCAACGGCGTCACCGGCGTCTACGGCCCGCCCGAGGGCTACTTTGTGGATGAGGCGGCCTGCGAAGAATTCGACCGCAGCTTCCCGCCCAAAGTGAAGCTGAAACTCCCCGGCCAGTTGGTCTAAGAGCAAGAAAGAAGCGCCCTGCGGGGCGCTTCTTTTTTCACTAAAAGTCCAGTTTTGTCCGCGTGCATACCTGCCGGATCTTGGCCTGCAATCGCTTGAGATCCACAAAGGTGTCCGGCTTCTTGTCGGTATCCCGCAGCAGAGCGGCGGGGTGGTACAGCGCCGTCATCAGCACACCGTTCTTCTCAAAGAACTGGCCGTGCTCCTGCGTGATCTTGAAGTCCGACTTGATCATCTCCATGGCGCTGATCCGGCCCAGACACACGATGATTTTCGGCTGCATCAGCTCCAGCTGCCGCTGCAGGAAGGGGGCGCAGGCCTCCTTTTCCGTGTTCAGCGGATCGCGGTTCTGGGGCGGGCGGCACTTGATGGAGTTGGTGATGTAGATGCGGCTGCGGTCAAGGCCGATCATGGCCAGCATGTCGTCCAGCAGCGCTCCTGCCTTGCCCACAAAGGGCTCACCCAGCGCATCCTCCCGCTCGCCCGGGGCCTCGCCCACGAACAAAACTTCCGCCGCGGGATCACCCACGCCGAACACCACGTTGGTGCGCGTTTCACACAATCCGCAGGCGCGGCACTGCAGACACCGATCACGCAAAGCTTCCCATTCGCCCATTGTGCTCATCCTCCTCGCTTTTTTCTCAGCATAGCACGTTTACCTCCGTTTGACAACTGCCCCTTTTGATTAGCTCCCTCTGACGAGGGAGCTGTCGGCGCAGCCGACTGAGGGAGAGAAAAGCCCCTCCCGGAAAACGGGAGGGGCAAAACGGTTATTGCTCTGTCAGCTTTTGATACAGTTTCATCAGCTCGGCCACGCAGGAGGACTCCGTGGTGGTTTTTACGTCAAAACCGTATGCCTGCATGACGGCCTTGTCATTCTGCTGGTGTGCTTTTCGCAGTTCCGGCGGCATGGCAACTTCGTCGTAGAGGTCGGCAAGGCTGGCCTCAGGATACAGGGCACGGGCGTCAAGGATGGCCTGTGCGGTCTGTTCGATCTTGGCCTTTTGTGCGTCGGTGGGTGTCGGCCACGGGAAGTTGTTATAGACAACATTCACAGAATATCTATAGTCGCTCTTAATTCTTCCGCATACTGTTCGCATCCAAGCGTTGTGGACATTTGACAACATAACACCGAAATGGAACAAGGAGGCATCTGGCATCAATAGATTGGCGTCTCCGCAAATTATCTCAGGTGACACAAAACCTATCGGAATATAACGTCTGTTCTGAGAAGAATGTCGCGGAATAATAATATATTCTGCTTCGGGCTGACGAATTTCTCCAAACAGAGTTGGCGTTTGCGCCAATTTTTTTGTTGCTTCACGGTTGCTGCTTTCGCGCATTTCCTTTACTGCAGAAACAGCTTCTAATACTTTTGGCACTTTTCTCAACTGGGAGGGGGAAATCCCCTTTAGCCAAAGACACCAGCGTTCTTTGTTGTGCAAAAATTCTGTTGCACCGAGAAAACGCTTAAACATAACAGATGCCTCTGGATGCTCTGCGACAATAGCATTTTTCTCCTCGGCTGAATAATCGCTCAAATGGCCGCCGTCATTAGGCATACTTCCGAACACGACATTTGGAACATCGCATAAAGTTCGCTTCCGACTATCAATTAAAACGGTCGGACCATCAACCAAGTAAGGATTGATATTCTCAACAAAAGTTGCTCTTTCCGAAGTAAACAATTGCTTTGCTTTGGTGCAGGGTGCAATGCTAAAGCCGATAATAACACAATGCACATGAGCCTTGATTTTTGCCTCGCTATCCCATCTAAAAGTCCGGTGCGCGAAGTCAATATGAACACCATCATCAATCAAGGATTTCCAAAGAATAGGGACTTGTTCGCCTTGCGTAATAGAGTTTGTAGAAACCAATGCTGCCCGGATTGAACTGCCGTTCATCAGTGCAGCCGCTTTCTTATACCAACCCGATACATAGTCCAGATTTCCAACGTTTTTCAAGCCAGAAAATACAACACTCAAGTCATCCTTCTGTTCTTTTTCCATCAGTCGAGCGCCCACAAACGGCGGGTTGCCCATGATGTAGTCAAGCTCGCGCTTGGGTACAACGCTCTCCCAATCCAGCCGCAGGGCGTTGCCCTCCACAATGTTGGCGTAGGATTTCAGCGGCAGGAAGTCCAGCGACATGTGGACGATGTCCTCCGTCTCCTTCATCATCTGGCTCTCGGCGATCCACAGAGCCGTCTTAGCCACGGTGACGGCAAAGTCGTTGATCTCAATGCCGTAAAACTGGCTGATGGATACCTGAATGGGGTTGACGGTGCTGTCGGTACCCAGCGCGATCTGACCTTCCACCGCACCTTTCTCGGCGGCGATCCGCAGGGCAATGACTTCGTTTTCCAGTCGGCGCAGGGAAATATAGGTCTCGGTCAAAAAATTGCCGCTGCCGCAGGCGGGGTCGAGGAAAATTTTCGATTTCAGGACGTCCTGAAATGCTTTAAGCCGCTGGCTTAAAGCATTAAAAGCTTTGATTTCCTTGATGGCGGCCAGTTCCGCCCGCAGATCGTCCAGAAACAGGGGGTCGATGACCTTGTGGATATTTTCGATGCTGGTGTAGTGCATGCCGCCGCTGCGGCGGGTCTCCGGGTTGAGGGTGCTTTCAAACACGGCGCCAAAGATAGTGGGGCTGATGGCAGACCAGTCAAAATCGGCGCTGGCTCGGTTGACGATCAGGTCTACGATGTTCGCATCCAGCTTGGGGATAACAAGACTTTCGTCGGCGAAGAGACCGCCGTTGACATAGGGGAAGGCGGCAAGGTCGTTGTCCATGTAGGGGTCACGATCGTCTTCCTTGGTGTCCAGCACCTTGAAAAGGTCGATCAGCGCCCGGCGGGCGTCGTGGATGTGCTGCTGGAGATAATTGTGGAACAGGCCGTGAGGGCCGAAAATGCCCGCATCCTCGGCATACAGGCAGAAGACCAGCCGCACGCACAGGGCGTTAAGGCTTTTCAGCGTTTCGGGACTTTCGGGGTCTTTGTACTGCTTGAGCAGGGCATCGTACAGCACGCCCACCAGTTCACCAGCTTTCAGGGAAACCTCGGTTTCCCTGCGGATATTGCTGTCGCCGGTGTCCACAAGGAACTGCAAGCGATAGTATTCCTTTTCAAGGTCAGCCAGCTTGATGACCTCTGCCTCGCCGGTGGGGCGTTCCATGTCGTAGACGTGGAACTCGGCAAAGTTGCAGGTCACAATCCAGCGCGGGCGCTGGGAGTAGGGCAGTTCGGCGGCGTAGCGTTTGGCCTGCTGGAAGGGGGTCAGCGAGGTGCCGTCGGACTGCTTGATAGGTTTGTTGAGGTCCTTGCCCAGCCCCTTCTGCTCGATGAGTACGTGGGTGGCGGGGATAAAGCCGTCGATGAACGAGGTGTGATCCAGCATGATCTGGTCTTCAAAGACAATAAACTTGTCCGGCTCTGCCACGCCGTAGACCTTTTGGAGCAGGGCGAGCCAGAAGGTCTGGCTCTGACCTTTTTCGTAGCCTTTGCCTGCCCAATCGGCGGCGAACTGTTTAGCTGCGGAGCGGCGCTGGGCGTCTGTCATGATAGATCCCTTCCTTTTACGTTTTTTCTCAGCATAGCAGATTTCCACCCGTTTGACAACTGCTCTGTGCGGGTATACTGCCGGAAGAGGAGGGATGGCATGAATTGGTTTTGGCTCTTTCTTTTTTACAGCTTCGGCGGCTATCTTCTGGAAAAGGCCTTCGCCTTTCTGACCGCCGCACCGCTGCAGGTGCGCAAATGCTTCCTTGTGCTGCCCCTGTGCCCCGTGTACGGGCTGGGGATGCTGGCGGTGCTGGCACTGCCGCTGCCGCTGCGCACCTCACCGTGGGCACTGGGCTTCTGGGGCGCGCTGGCGGTGACGGCGGTGGAGTTCGCGGTGCACTGGCTGTACGAGAAGCTGCTGGGGGTACGGTTCTGGGACTACAGCCCCGTGAAAGGCGATGTGGCAGGGCGGGTATGCCTGCCATTTACGGCCATCTGGGGTGTGCTGGTGGTGCTGACGGTGCGCTTTGTCCACCCCTGGGCGCTGTGGCTGGCGGGGCGGATGCCGCTGTGGCTGGGCTACGCCACGGTGCTGCTGCTGACGGCGGACGGATTCTTCTCCGCCCGTGTGCTGCGCCGCGGCGGCGATGTGGAGCTGATGAGCGTGAAAAACCTGATGCACGCGCTGCAGCGGGAATAGGAAAAAGGACGGCACAGGCCGTCCTTTCTTCTTACAGATGTGCTTCCAGCCAGCGCAGGATGGGAGGATACACCGCCTCGGCCGCGCAGCGTTCGTTGAGGATCTCGTGCCGCAGGCCCGGGCAGAGGCACAGCTCCACATCTGTCATGCCGGCGGCAAGGAAGGCGTCGCGGGTCTTCTCCACGCCGCGGCCCATATCGCCCACCGGATCGTCTGCGCCGGCGATGAAAAGGATGGGGGTGGAGGGCTCCATTTTGCGCAGCTCGGCCGCGCTCTGGTTGAGGCGGAAGCCGTCCATCATGTCGCCCAGAAGGCCCACGGAGGGTTCCTCGCCGCACTTAGGATCGGCGATATAGCGGGCCACCGCATCCTCGTTGGCGGCGATCCAGTCAAATTCGGTGCGGCTGGGGACAAAGGGCTTGCTGTAGCCGCCGAAGGCCAGGGAGGAGAGGAGGGGGCTGGTGGCGCGCTTGCCCTTGATGGCGGACATGACCGCCGTGGCCGCCTTGCCGGCGGTGATGGCGGCGCCGCTGTTCCACGCGGTGCCCATAATGATGGCGCCGTCTGCGCAGCCGGGATAGCGGATCAGCAGGCTGCGGGTGAGGAACGAGCCCATGCTGTGGCCCAGAAGAAAGCAGGGGAGGCCGGGGTATTTCTGCCGCAGCAGCGTGTGCAGGGCATAGACGTCATCGGTGGCGGTTTGCCAGCCGTCTTTGGCACGGAAAAAGATGGGCGTGCCGCCGCGGGGCAGGGAATCGCCGTGGCCCAGATGGTCGTGCCCTGCCACCACGAAGCCCTTTTCCGCCAGAAAACGGGCAAAGCGGTCGTAGCGGCTGATATGCTCGCGGACGCCGTGGACCAGCTGCACCACGGCCCGGGGCGCACGGTCGGGGTCAGTCCACAGCCGCGCCGCCAGAGCGGTGACGCCGTCGGTGGAGGGGAAGGTAAAAAGCGTCATATTTGTCATAGTCAACGCGTCCTTTCTGTGATATAATGTAATAAAAGTATACCACATAACTGGCTGAAAGGAAAGAGGAGGCTGCTATGGGAGACTATATTCTGGCGCTGGATCAGGGAACCACCAGTTCCCGGGCAATTTTGTTTGACAAGGCCGGAAATATTGCCGGCAAGGGACAGCATACCTTCCCCCAGTACTATCCCAAACAGGGCTGGGTGGAGCACGACGCCGAGGAGATCTGGGAGACCCAGCGGCAGGCGGCAGCGGAGGCCATCAACTGCGTCAGCGACGCCACTGTGCTGGGCATCGGCGTGACCAACCAGCGGGAGACGGCCATCGTCTGGGACAAGGCTACCGGCAAGCCGGTGTACAACGCCATCGTCTGGCAGTGCCGCCGCACAGCGCCGCTGTGCGAGGAGCTGAAAGCCAAGGGTCTTGCCGGCTACATCCGCGACACCACGGGATTGCTGATCGACGCCTATTTCTCCGCTACCAAGATCCGCTGGATCCTGGACAACGTGCCCGGTGCGCAGCAGCGTGCCGAGCGGGGCGAGCTCCTCTTCGGCACGGTGGAAACGTGGCTCATCTGGCGCCTGACGGGTGAGCATGTCACCGACCATTCCAACGCCTCGCGCACCATGCTCTTTGATATCCACAGCCTGTGCTGGGATAAGGAACTGTGCCGCCATTTGAACATCCCCATGAGCATGCTGCCCCGCCCCGTCAGCAACAGCGAGGTTTACGGCCGCGTGAAAAGCGGCATCCGAGGTCTGGAGCGTCTGGCGGGCGTGCCGGTGTGCGGCGCGGCGGGTGACCAGCAGGCGGCCCTCTTCGGCCAGACCTGCTTTGCGCCGGGCCAGGCCAAGAATACATACGGCACCGGCTGCTTCACACTGATGAACGTGGGCACGGAGCCGGTGCAGTCTACCACGGGCCTTGTGACCTCCGTGGGCTGGACGCTGAACGGCAAGACCACCTACGCGCTGGAGGGCAGCGTTTTCAACGCCGGCAGCACCATCCAGTGGCTGCGCGACGAACTGGAGTTGGTGGACTCCGCGCCGGAGTGTGACCGTCTGGCGGAAAAGGTACCCGATTCCGGCGGCGTCATCGTGGTGCCCGCCTTTACCGGCTTGGGCGCGCCCTACTGGGATATGTACGCCCGCGGCGCCATTCTGGGCATCACCCGCGGCACCAAGCGCGCCCACATCGCCCGTGCCGTGCTGGAGAGCATCGCCTTTCAGGTGGCTGATCTGATGTTGGCCATGCGCACCGACGCCGGCTGCGAGATCACCACGCTGCGGGCCGACGGCGGCGCCAGCGTCAGCGATATCCTCATGCAGATGCAGGCCGACCTGCTGCGCATTCCGGTGGACCGTCCCGTCATGGTGGAAACCACCGCTTTCGGTGCGGCGGCACTGGCGGGCCTGAGCTGCGGTATGTGGGGCAGTCTGGAGGAGCTGTCGGCCCTGCGCCGCAGCCAGCGGCAGTTTGTGCCCCACCGTCCGGCGGAGGCCTGTGAGAAGGAATACGCCCTGTGGAAGCGGGCCGTGGGCCGCGCCGCAGACTGGGTGGAGCATTAAAACACTTGCATTGTGTGCCGGAATGGGGTATACTACGTGCAAACAGGTATTTTAACGCCTTATTACTGAAAGGAGACTTTTGTTATGGCATTTTTTGACAAGCTGAAGGATATGGCCGAGGTCGTGGCTGAAAAGGCCAAGGACGCCGCTGAGGTAGTCAGCGAGAAGGCCAAGGATGTGGGCGAGAGCGCCAAGGCCAGCATGGAGATCATGAGCGAGCAGCGCGAGCTGGAGAAGAATTACCGCGCCATCGGCGAGTGGTTCGTCTCCGAGTATGAGGGCGAGATCCCCGACGCCGTGAAGGATGTTGTGGCCGCCGTCAACGCTTCCAAGGCCAAGATCGCCGAACTGGAAGCCCAGAAGGCCGAGCGCGCCGCCGAAAAGGAAGCAGCCGCCGAGGAAGCCGCCGCTGTGGAAGCCCCTGCTGAGGAAGCTCCCGTCGCGGTGGAAGAGCCCGTGGTGGAGGAGCCCGCTCAGGAGCTGCCCGTCTGCCCTGTGTGCGGCAAGCAGTCCGAGGGTAAGTTCTGCCCCGAGTGCGGCGCACCCATGAACGAGTAAGATAAAACCCCAAAAGAGGCACGGCCTGCGCCGTGCCTCTTTCTTCTTGCCAAAATCCGCCGTTTGCGCTATCTTAGTAGGAGAAAAGAAACTGTGGAGGCTTTGCCATGAAAAAGGATATCCGCATCATCGCCCTGGATCTGGACGGCACGCTTTTGAACTCCGACAAGGAGCTGACCGAGCGCAGTTACCGCGCGCTGGAGGCCGCTGCGGCGAAGGGTATCGAGATCGTGCCCACCACGGGCCGCTTTTACGGCGGCATGCCTGAAGTGATCCGCGACCTGCCCTTTGTCAACTACGTCATTACCATCAACGGCGCGCAGGTGGCCAACGTCCGCACCGGCGAGGTGCTCTACCGCGCTGAGATCCCGTGGCAGCGGGCGGTGGAGCTGATGGAGTATTTCGACACGCTGCCGCTGGTGTACGACTGCTATTTGGGCAACGGCGCGTTTATGACGGCGCAGATGCGGGAAAATATCAACGACTACACCGATAACCCCCACTACCGCAAGATGGTGCTGGACCTACGCGTGCCGGTGCCGGAGCTGAAGGCCTTCCTCGCCGAGCGGAAGGAGGACGTGCAGAAGAGCCAGATCTTCACCATGGACGCGGCGCTCCGCCGGCAGGTGCTGGAAGAGGTGCCCCGCCGATTCCCCGACCTGATCGCCACCTCGGCCCTTGCTCACAACGTGGAGGTCAACGAGGTGCGGGCCAACAAGGGCGCGGCGGTGCTGGCGCTGGCAAGGCATCTGGGTCTGGGTGCGGAGCATGTCATGGCCTTTGGCGACGGTCTCAACGACATCTCCATGCTCGAGGCGGCCGGCACCGGCGTGGTGATGGCCAACGGCTTTGACGAGGTGAAGGCCTGCGCCGACTATATCACCGACGACTGCGACCACGACGGCGTGGCCGCTGCCATCGAAAAATTCTGCCTGTAAGGGACAAACTGTGGCAACTGTCACAGATTCGCGGCGGTAAGCGTAGTATGATACTGCCAAAGAAAGAGAGGAGGCGCTGAATATGATGAGACCGGAGGTGCTGCAGGGTGTCTTTATCCCCTTCCTTGGCACGGTGCTTGGCTCGGCGTTTGTGTTTTTCCTCAAGGGGGCTATGCCCCGCGCTGTGCAGCGCTCGCTGACCGGCTTTGCCGCCGGCGTCATGACCGCCGCGTCCGTTTGGAGTCTGCTGATCCCCGCCATGGACCAGTCGGAGCATCTGGGCAAGCTGGCTTTCCTGCCGGCCTTTATCGGCCTGTGGGTGGGCGTGCTGTTCCTGCTGGCGCTGGACCGGCTGATCCCCCATCTGCATATGAACAGTGACTGCCCCGAGGGCCACGCCTGCGGGCTGGGGAAGTCCACCATGCTGGTGTTTGCCGTGGCGCTGCACAACCTGCCTGAGGGCATGGCGGTGGGCGTGCTGCTGGCCGGCTGGCTGGCGGGCAACGAGACCATCTCCTCGGCGGCGGTGCTGGCGCTCGCCATCGGCATCGCCATCCAGAATATGCCGGAGGGCGCCATTATCTCCATGCCCTTGAAGAGCAACGGCATGAAGAGTGGAAAGGCCTTTTTGCTGGGCGCCGCGTCCGGCGCGGTGGAGCCCATCGGCGCCGTGCTGACGCTGTTGCTGGCCGGTATCCTGACCCCCGTGCTGCCCTATGTACTGGCCTTTGCCGCCGGCGCCATGCTGTACGTGGTGGTGGAGGAGTTGATCCCCGAGATGAGCGAGGGCGACCACTCCAACATCGGCGTCATCTTCTTCACCGTGGGCTTTTCGGTGATGATGATGCTGGACGTGGCGCTGGGATAAAAACATATAAACGCGAAAGTCCCCGTTTGCCGAGCAAACGGGGACTTTTTTATTCGATTTCTGCTTCCGCTTCCGCCTCCACAGGGGTAGGGGCGGCGTTTTTGTTCATGTCGTTGCGCAGCAGGGTATAGGCGGCGGCTGCCAGCGGTACGCCCAGCAGCATGCCCAGCACGCCCATCACGCCGCCGCCCACGGTAACGGCGGCCAGCACCCAGATGCCCGGCAGACCCAGCGAGGAGCCCACCACCTTGGGGTAGATGAGGTTGCCCTCCAGCTGCTGCAGCACCACAAGGAAGATGAGGAAGATCAGCGCCTGCATGGGGGACACCATGGCGATCATAAAGGCGCCCACCGCCGCGCCGATGTAAGCGCCGGCCACGGGGATCAGGGCGGTAAAAGCGATCAGCGCGCCGATCATGGTGGCGTAGGGCAGGCGCAAAATCAGCATGCCCGCGGCGCACAGGGCGCCCAGGATCACGGCCTCGATGCACTGGCCGGTGATATAGCGGCGGAAAGCGTTGTTCAGCACCGCCAGCACGTACAGGATGCGGCTGTTAAGCTTTTCGGGCAGGTAGTGGGCCATCAGGCGCTTGCACTGGCTCTGCAGCTTATCCCGGCCCAGCAGCAGGTACAAAGAGAAGATGAAGGCCAGAAAGCCGGTGACAATGGCGGAGAACACGGAGGACACGGTGGAGATCACCACGCCCATCACGTTGCCCACACCGGAGGTAACAATACCGGCGATGTCGCCGATTTTGCTCTGCCAGTCGATGCTGTGCAGGGTGCTGAGCAGCTCTTCGGACAGGAAGGGCACCGTGTCCAGCCATGCGATGACCGTTTCGATGGCACCGGGCAGCTGGGAGATCAGCAGCTCCACGCAGTCCACCAGCTCCGGCAAAATCAGCCAGACGATCACGGTGATGATGGCCAGCAAAGAAATGTAGGCCAGCAGCATGCACACCGGGCGGCGCAGCTTAATGACTTTGGTATTGGTGCTGCGGGGGAAGAAGCGCTTTTCATAGGCGCTCATCAGCAGATTGACCACATAGGCCAGCGCCGCACCGATCAGCAGCGGCGCGGCGGCCGACAGCAGCGTGCCCAGCAGGCCCGCCGCGGCAGGCCAGTAGTGGATGGCCAGATATAAAAGAAAAATGCTCAGCGCGATGCGCAGGCAGCTTTTCAGGGTGATGTTCATGCCCCAAGCTCCTCTCCAAAGAAAAAGTGGATAAAGTGGATTTATTATAGGATATTTTGACCCGGTTGACAACGGTTCTGCTTTGTATTATACGGGGAATTTATGTCCGGAATATGAAAAAATCTTTTATTTTGCAAAAATATCCCGGCGCGCAGTGCGTGCCGGGATATTGATCTGCATCGAATCAAGCCAAAAAGCCCTTGAGAATGGTGTCCTCTGCCTCCTCGGCGGTGAGACCCAGCGTCTCCAGCTTCAAAAGCTGGTCACCGGCGATCTTGCCGATGGCGGCCTCGTGGATCAGCTGCGCCTCGGGATGGTTGGCGGAGATCTCCGGAATGGAGCGGATCTTGGCCTCACCCATAATGATGGAGTCGCACTGCACGTGGCCGAAGCAGGGGGCGTTGCCCACCACGCGGGGGTAGAACACCTGCACGGACTCATCCTGACCCACGCTGCGGGAGATGACGCGGCACTTGGCGTCGGCGCCGTTGAGCTCCACTTCCATGTCGCTGATGGCCTCCTGCTTGCCGTGGGTCAGCAGGCGCTCGGTGATGACCGCCTCGCTGCCGGCCTCACAGACGAACTTGGTGAAGCGGCGGGTGGAGTCGATGCCGCGGATCTGCACCGTGTCCATCTGGATGGTGGCGTTCTCGCCCAGATACACGATGGTCTGGGGGTTCATGATGTTCTGGCCGGTCTGGCCGGGGTCGTTTTCGCCGTAATGTTTCTCGGCATAGCGGACGCGGGAATTCTTGCCCACATAGAAGGTGTGCACGCCGTCGTGGCGGGACTCGTTGCAGCCGGAGTTGTGGATGCCGCAGCCGGCAATGATCTCCACGTCGCAGTCGTCACCGATGAAAAAGTCGTTGTAGACCATCTCGGTCACACCGGTCTTGCTGATGATGACAGGGATATAGCACTTTTCCCCCTTGGTGCCGGCCTTGACGCGGATGTCAATGCCCTCCTTGTCGGTCTTGGGGGTGATCTGGATAAACTCGGTGCTCTGGCGGGCCTCACAGCCGCTGTCCTTGCGGATGTTGAAGGCGCCCACCGGCTGGCCGGTCAGATCGGCGATCTGCTCAAGCAGCTTGGCGTCAATATCGTTGATCATTTCTGTTCCTCCTTCCGCAGTACGGGACAGCCGCCCAGCGTATTGGCCAGGATCAGGGGGAAGATCTCCTCCGTGGAGCCGCGGTGGGCGATCTGGCCGCCGGCCACCACCACGATCTCGTCGGCCAGCTGGATGATGCGCTCCTGATGGGAGATGATGATCATCGTGGCGTCCTGCGCGCGGTGGATCTGCTCAAAGGTCTCGGTCAGACGGGCGAAGCTCCACAGGTCGATGCCGGCCTCGGGCTCGTCAAAGATCATAAGGGAGCTGTTGCGGGCCAGAATGGTGGCGATCTCAATGCGCTTGACCTCGCCGCCGGACAGGCTCACGTCCACCTCACGATCCAGATAGTCGTTGGCGCACAGGCCCACCTTGGTCAGATACTGGCAGCAGCGGTCCTTGGTCAGCTTCTTCTCGCCGGCGGCAAGCAGCAGCAGGTCGTGCACGGTGATGCCCTTGAAGCGGGGCGGCTGCTGGAAGCCGTAGCTGATGCCCAGCTTGGCGCGCTCGGTAATGCTCAGGTCGGTGACGTCCTGCCCGTTGAAGATCACCTTGCCGGAAGTGGGCTGCACCAGACCCATGATGACCTTGGCCAGCGTGGTCTTGCCGCCGCCGTTGGGGCCGGTGAACACCACCAGCTTGTTGTCGGGGATGGTGATGTTGACGTCGTTCAAAATGTGCAGCTCACCCTCGGGGGTGGCTACGCTATAGCAAATATGTTGTAATTCCAGCATGGATGTTTCCTCCTTGCTTTTGGTGTCTATCCATAGTATAACGGCGGCGAAAATTGGAATCTGTTGCCGATGCAACGAAGCCCTGCTTCTGCCACAGTCTGCACAACACTCATAGTTTAGCAGAAACCGTAGCGGAAAGCAACGGCTTAGTGCCCTTTTTTCACCTTTGCGGCACCGAAAAGGGGGCTGATACATAGTATATCATGAGAAAGGAGCGTTCAGTCATGGAGTATGAAAAGATGACACCGGAGGATTACGTGCGCTGTGACCGCATCTGGCAGCGGGTGGCGCCGGAACTGGAGCCCTATCCCCACCTGCGCGGCGGCGATGCGCTGCCCGCGCCGGCGCCGGAATGCTGCTCGCTGGCGCGGGTGCGGGAGACGGGGGAGCTGCTGGCGTCCTTCATCGAAGAGGAGCTGGCGGACCGGCGGACGTATCTGGCCCATCTGCGCTGCGCGCCGCCTGCCGCCCGCCGCACCCTTCGCCAGCTGGCCGATGAGGAGGGGTCCCACGCCCGCCGCCTGATGGGCCTTTACTATATGCTGACAGGGGAGAGCTACCGCGCCGCGGTATGCACCGGCGAGGGAACGATGCTCTGGCAGGCGCTGCTGCGCCGCCGCTATGGGGAGGAGTGCGCCGGCGGCTACGCCTACGCCAAGGCGGCGGAGGAGACGGAGGATATGTGCCTGCGCCGCATTTTGCAGCGCTTTTCTGCCGATGAATACCGCCACGCAGAGCTGCTGCTGCGCCTGCTGGAGGGGAATCTGCCGGTGTAGCTTGCATTGGAAGGCTGACGGTGGTACAATGCAGCTAACCGTAACGAAGGAGGATGCCCCATGAAGACGTGCATCGCAAGAGAGGCGGCACTGGCCGCGCTGAAAGAGTACAACACCGAGTCCTTCCACATCCAGCATGCCCTGACGGTGGAGGGCGTCATGCGCTGGTACGCCGCGGAGCTGGGCTACGGCGAGGACGCCGACTTCTGGGCCACCGTGGGCCTGCTGCACGACATCGACTTTGAGATGTGGCCCGACGAGCACTGCCTCAAGGCGCCGGAGCTGCTGGAAAAGGCTGGCTGTGACGATGACTTCATCCACGCCGTCTGCAGCCACGGCTACGGCCTGTGCTGCGATGTGGAGCCCCGGCACGAGATGGAGAAGGTGCTCTTCGCCGCCGACGAGCTCACCGGCCTTATCGGCGCCGCCGCCCGCATGCGCCCGTCCAAGAGCTGCATGGACATGGAAGTCAGCAGCCTGAAGAAGAAGTTCAAGGATAAGAAGTTCGCCGCCGGCTGCAGCCGCGATGTGATCCGTCAGGGTGCGGAGATGCTGGGCTGGGAGCTGGAGAAGCTGATGGACCTGACCATTCAGGCCATGCGCTCGTGCGAGGAGAGCGTCAACGCCGCTGTTGCCGCGCTGTAAAAAAGAGGTTAAGAATGCCCGCTGCTGTCGAAACATGACAACAGCGGGTATTTTTTGCGCCTTAGGATAACGAACCGTTATCAAAAAAAGGAGAAAAATCTGGTAAAAAAGGATTGACAATCAACCATACAAAGACTATAATCATACCGTGGTTAGCGAAGGCTAACCGAAAATTTCGGTTGATGGTTAGCTGATGCTAACCGAGAGAGAAGAGCCGCTCGGCGGCAGGAGGAGAAGAGAATGAAGACCCTCAAAGAAATCAAAGTGGGGCAGACCACCACGGTGGTAAAGCTTCACGGCGAAGGCCCGGTGCGTCGCCGCATCATGGATATGGGCATTACCAAAGGCGTGGAGATCTACGTGCGTAAGGTAGCGCCGCTGGGCGACCCCATCGAGATCAATGTGCGCGGCTACGAACTGAGCCTGCGCAAGGCCGACGCTGAAATGGTGGAAGTTCGCTGAGCCCCGCCGAGAAAAGAGAGGAAAGTAAGATGAGCATTAAAATTGCGCTTGCCGGTAACCCCAACAGCGGCAAGACCACCCTTTTCAATATTCTGACCGGCTCCAACCAGTACGTGGGCAACTGGCCCGGCGTTACGGTGGAGAAGAAGGAGGGCAAGCTCCGCGGCCACGATGACGTGGTGATTCAGGACCTGCCCGGTATTTACTCCCTGTCCCCTTACTCCCCCGAGGAAGTGGTGACCCGCGCCTATCTGGTGGATGAGCATCCCGATGCCATTTTGAACATCGTGGACGGCACCAATATTGAGCGCAACCTGTACCTGACCACCCAGCTGATGGATCTGGGCCATCCGGTGGTGGTGGCGGTGAACATGATCGATCTGGTGCGCAAGAACGGCGACAAGATCGATCTGGAAAAGCTGAGCCGCGCCATTGGCTGCCCCTGCATTGAGATCAGCGCCCTGAAGGGCGAGGGTTGTCTGGAAGCCGCCGAAAAGGCGGTGGAACTGGCCCGCAGCCACACCCACGAGGATATGCCTCACGTTTTCGGCGGCAGCGTGGAACACGCGCTGGCCCACATTGAGGAGTCCATCGAGGGCAAGGTCAAGTCCAACTACCTGCGCTGGTACGCCATCAAGCTCTTTGAGCGCGATGAGATGGTGCGCGCCGAGCTGCAGCTGGATGAGACGCTGCTGGCTCATCTGGAAAAACATATTACCGACTGCGAGCGGGAAATGGACGATGACGCCGAGAGCATCATCGCCGACCAGCGCTATACTTACATCGCAAAGCTGGTGAGCAAGGCAGTGACCAAGAAGGCCGCCAAGCACGCCATGAGCTTTTCCGACAAGGTGGACAGCATCGTCACCAACCGCGTGCTGGCCCTGCCCATCTTCGCCGGCGTCATGTTTTTGATGTACGCCATTGCCATGGGCAGCTTCCCCTTCTCCATCGGCACCATGGGCACCGACTGGGCCAACGATGTGCTGTTTGGCGAGTGGGTTCCCAACCTCTTTGACAGCATCCTCTCCGCACTGGGCGTCAGCGGCTGGCTGTACGGCCTCATCATGGACGGTATTCTGGCCGGTGTGGGCGCCGTGCTGGGCTTTGTGCCTCAGATCCTGGTGCTGAGCCTGCTTTTGAGCATTCTGGAGGACGTGGGCTATATGTCCCGCGTGGCCTTCATTATGGACCGCATCCTGCGTAAGTTTGGCCTCAGCGGCAAGTCCATCATCCCCATGCTGGTGGCCACCGGCTGCGGCGTGCCCGGTATTCTGGCCAGCCGCACCATCGAGCAGGAGAACGACCGCAAGATCACCGTCATGACCACCGGATTCATCCCCTGCGGCGCCAAGATGCCCATCATCGGCCTCTTCGCCGGCGCCGTGTTCGGCAACTCCCCTCTGGTGGCTGTGTCCGCCTTCTTCATCGGTATCGCCGCCGTGGTGATCTCCGGTGTGATCCTCAAGAAATTCAAGACCTTTGCCGGTAAGCCCGCTCCCTTTGTCATGGAGCTGCCGACTTACCATATGCCCTCTGCCCGCAATGTGCTGCGCTCTACGCTGGACCGCGGCTGGGACTTCGTTAAACGCGCCGTGACCATCGTGCTCCTCAGCTCCATCGTGCTGTGGTTCCTGCAGAGCTACGGATTCGTGGACGGTGTCTTCACCGCCGTGGAGGACAGCAACCTGTCCCTGCTGGCCGCTATCGGCAACGCCATCGCCTGGATCTTCTATCCTCTGGGCTGGGTGGGCGACATGGCCTGGAAGGCCACCGTGGCTACCTTCACCGGTTTGATTGCCAAGGAAGAAGTGGTCATGACCTTCGGTACCCTGTATAACTTCGCCGGTGAGCTCAGCGAGAACGGCGACGAGATCTGGGCCCTGATCGCTGCCGACTTCGGTCCCGTCCGCGCCTACAGCTTCATGATCTTCCAGCTGCTGTGTGCCCCCTGCTTCGCCGCCATCGGCGCCATCCGCCGTGAGATGGGCAGCCGCAAGTGGACGGCCGGCACCGTGGCGTACATGTGCGGCTTCGCCTACGCCGTGTCCCTGATCGTCTACCAGATCGGCGGCCTCATCAGCGGTGAGGCAGTCTTCGGTCTGTGGACCGTGGTGGCGCTGGCCGTGCTGGCTGTGCTGTGCTGGCTGACGCTGCGCCGCGGCTACCGTCCCGACACCCACAAGAATGTGTAATTAGGAGGAATCCTCTATGTTTGGTGACCTGATCGTTTTGGCCGTACTGGGCGGCGTCGTGTTTCTGGCGATCCGTTCTCTGCGGAAAAGTAAAGAAAAGGGCGGCTGCTGCGGCAACTGCCAAGGCTGCAAGGGCTGCCACTGAGTTTGTTCGACCCGCGGGATCGGCAGACGAGCCCGGGCTGCAAAGTGCTGTGTCTTCACCTCCATCTGACACGAAAGCGTATTTGGTCTTTGCTGTCCGCTGCCGGCCCGACCGGCGCCGAGGAGATACATCGTTTGTGCCATGAGCGATCGATCTCCGGAGCCCATTGATACAAAAAGAGACGCGAACATGTTCGCGTCTCTTTTTTTGCGTCTGCCTCTTGACATTGCTCTGTGCAAGTGATATCTTTTTGATATCAAATAGAAACGCAACGCTTCTGTGAGGAGGAAATACGTATGGAAGAGAAAGTATTGCACGGCAAGAAGATCGGCATGCTGGTCCTGCTTTTGTGGCTGGCGGTGACCGCCGCTGCCATTGTAGGTGTCATCTTTGGCGGCATCAAAGAATCCGTCCTGCTGCTGGTGCCCTGCATCGCCTGGCTGGCACTGGGCTGGATCGTCCTGCCGGGCCTGAAGGTGCTCAAGCCCCAGGAGGCACTGGTGCTGACCCTGTTCGGCAAGTACGTAGGCACGCTGAAGGGCGCGGGTTTCTACTTCGTCAACCCCTTCTGCACGGCGGTGAACCCCGCGGCTGCCACCAAGCTCAGCCAGAGCGGCGATGTGGACGGCCACGGCAAGTCCGACGGTCAGGCGGCGGTGGCGGTAGCCCCTACCAAGAAGATCTCCCTGAAGCTCATGACCCTCAGCAACGCCCGTCAAAAGATCAACGACTGCCTGGGTAACCCCGTGGAGATCGGCATCGCCGTCACCTGGCGCGTGGTGGACACCGCCAAGGCCGTGTTCGACGTGGACAACTATAAGGAGTACCTGTCCCTGCAGTGCGACGCGGCGCTGCGCAACATCGTGCGCATCTATCCCTATGATGTGGCCCCCAACGTGGATACCACCGGTGACGGCCATGCCGACGAGGGCAGCCTGCGCGGCTCCAGCGAGGTGGTGGCCGAGCGCATCCGCGCCGAGATCCAGAGCAAGGTGGCGCAGGCCGGTCTGGAGATCGTGGAAGCCCGCATTACCTACCTGGCCTACGCACCGGAGATCGCCGCCGTCATGCTGCAGCGTCAGCAGGCCTCGGCCATCATCGACGCCCGCAAGATGATCGTGGACGGCGCCGTGGGTATGGTGGAAATGGCTCTCGAGCGCCTGAGCGAAGGCGGCATGGTGCAGCTGGACGAGGAGCGCAAGGCCGCCATGGTCTCCAATTTGCTGGTGGTGCTGTGCGGCAACCATGACGCCCAGCCCGTGGTCAATTCCGGAAGCCTCTATTAAGATGAAAAAAAGAAAAGGTTATTTGGCGCCCGCCCTTGTGGTGGCCTTCATTGTGTTGTATTATGGTGGTATGGCGGCGCTGTTCGCCTTCGTGCCCGGCATCCCCGGCTGGACCAAGGCGCTGCTGTGCATCATACCTGCGGCGGTGTGTGCGCTGGCCGTTTATGTGCTGGTGCAGCGCATCCGGGAGATCCAAAGCGGGGAAGAAGACGATCTGGACAAGTATTAAGGAGGAAGAAATATGCTGCTGGTAACAACGGAGTATATTGCCGGTAAGGAACTGGAAATGCTGGGTCTGGTGAAGGGCAGTACCATCCAGAGCAAGCACATGGGCCATGACATCTCCCAGAGCTTCAAAACGCTGGTGGGCGGTGAACTGAAGGCCTATAACGAGATGATGAACGAGGCCCGGGCCCTGGCCACCAAGCGCATGTGCGCCGAAGCCGAGGCGCTGGGCGCTGACGCCATCGTCTGCGTGCGTTACGCCAGCGCTGCTGTGATGCAGGGCGCCGCCGAGGTCATGGCCTACGGAACGGCTGTGAAGTTTCGCTGATGGCTGACCAGAACGCCAAAAAGCAGGTGCCGCTGCGCCTGTCGCCCAAGCTGTATGCTGCCATCGCCGCCTGGGCGGAGGACGATTTCCGCTCCGTCAACGGTCAGATCGAGTATCTTCTGACCGAGTGCGTGCGTCAGCGGAAAAAGAACGGCAAATACGTCTCCGACGAGATCGACATGCCCATCGAACTGGATATCGAGTGAAACAAAGCCCTGCGGCACACGCCGCAGGGCTTTTGCTGTATTTTGGAAGTATTTACACCGAAAATGTTGCGCAAAAAAGCGAAATATGGTATTATAAAACAACAAGTCCGAATGAATACCGGTTCATGCAAAGGCTTCACGCGTATGGAGGTGGCACAATGACGAAGAAAACCGTTTCCCTCGCCGCGATCACCTTGCTTGCGGCGGTCGTGGTCTGGCTGCTGATCGCTCTGCCCACGGACCGACAGCTGGTCGCCACGGACTCCACCCACGAGAACATCCAATATCTGACCGTCGATGCCCCCGAGCTGAAAGAGGGCCGGCAACTGCGGTTTGCCGCCTACGATGCCGACTGCGGCATGGTGCAGCTGTGCTTTTCGCTGAAAAAGGGCGACCGGGTCTTCTGGCAGGGAGAAGATATTGCCATCACCGTCAACGGTACCGCGGTGGAGAAATGGGAGCATTTGACCCATTCCACATGGAAGCGGGATTATTTCAGCATTCTTCTTGCGGGCGTGGCGCCCGGCGCGCAGATCATCTTTACCTATAACGGACAGACGATTACGATTCAATAAACAAAGCCCTGCGGCGTATGCCGCAGGGCTTTTGCGCTTTATTGTGCCTTTTCCCGCAAAAACTGCAAAAACTCGCCCACATTGCCGTAGGCGGCAGTGGTTTTGTAGTATACGCACACCACATACTCTTCGTGGAAATCTGCCACATCCAGATAGGCAGTGGCGCTGTTCCCGTCGGTGCGGCGTCGCTCCAGCCCGATGCCCATTCCCGCCGCCACCAGCGCCTCATAGCACTGAATATCGTTGCTGGACACGGCAATGTGGGGCGTGAACCCGGCGGTGCGGCAGGCGTTGTGGAGAATGCGGGTCATGTTGCTCTCCTCGCCCAGCGACAGGAATTCCTCGCCTCGCAGCTGCGTCATGGTCAGCGATTTTCCCAGCAGGGGATGGCCTGCTGCCACCTTCAGTCCCAGCTGCATCCGGTGCAGCACGAAGCTGCCGCAGCCGGGATGATCGGCGCCCTCCCGGTCGATGATGATGTCGTACTCCTGCTCCCGGGCGGGGTGGAAGTCGAAGGCGGTGCGAAAGCGGATTCGGGGATGCAGACTGCGGAAGGCTACAATGTGGTCGGTGATGTCCCGTCGCAGAGAGCGCACCAGCATGCGAATCTCCCGGGTGTCTTCCTTTTGTGACAGGGCGCTGACGGTGCCGTCCAGTCGGGGAAAGACTTCTTCCAGCGTCTGCAGCAGCCGCACGCCGTTCTCGTTCAGCGTGATGCGGTTGCTGGTGCGGTCAAAAAGCTGACAGCCCAGTTCCTGCTCCAGCCGCCGCACGGCAGCGGACACAGAGGTGGCCGGCACCATGTATTGCTCCGCCGTGGCGGCAAAGCTGCCCCTTTGGGCACTCTCCATAAAATAGCGCAGCTGCAAAAGTTCCATTCCTTCGCCCTCCCTGCGTTTTTCTCAGTATACCCCATCTTGAAAAGTGGTGCAAGGGCATATTAGCCTATTCTGTACAGTTGGCTTATGGTGGCGTATGATAGTGGCAGAAAAAATGCGGAGGTGCTGACCATGAGTAAGGCAGAAGTTTTGTTTTTGAATAACAAGGCCATGGAACGGCTGGGCGTGGGCGACATGCTGGCCGCCATCGCTGATGTGGAGCAGGTCTACCGCCTCAACGACAGCGGTGACGTCATCGCTCCCGGCAAGTGTGTGCTGCGCTGGGGACAGACGGTGGAGGATGAGAATGTCTTAGGCCGCATCAATGCCATGCCCGGCTACATCGGCGGTAGCTACGACATGGCTGGCATCAAGTGGATCGGCAGCGGCCCTATGAACTACAAAAAGGGCCTGCCCCGTGCCAGCGTCACCATGATCCTCAACGACCCCGACACCAAGCTGCCCGTCTGCATCGCTGACGGCACCGAGGTCAGCACCATGCGCACCGGCGCTTCCGGCGGCGTGGCCATCAAGTATCTGTCCAAGTCGGATGCTTCCGTCATGACCATCTGCGGCTGCGGCGCACAGGCGGTGACCCAGTTGGCGGCGGCCCTCATTGCTCGCCCTACCATCACCACCGTCTACGCCTACGATATTCGTCCCGAGGCGGCGGTGCGGTTCGCCGAGAACGCCATGGCCGCCCAACCCGGTCTGCAGGTCATCCCCACCCAGGATGTGGAGCAGGCAGTGCGGCAGAGCGACATCGTGGACTGCGTGACCCTGGCCTTTGAGCCTTTCATCCGTGGCGAGTGGCTCAAACCCGGCTGCTTCGTCATGAATATGGCCGACTTTGAGGTGGACTACGACTGCGTCCGCCGCTCGGCCAAGATCGTGGTGGACTACTGGGAGAGCATCAAGCACCGCATGATCAGTACCGTGGCCCTCATGTGGCGTGACGGTCTGGTGAAGGACGAGGATATCCACGCCGAGATGGGCGAGATCCTCAACGGCAAGAAGCCGGGCCGTGAGAACGACGAGGAGATCATCTACTTCAACGCCGTGGGCGCCGGTATCATGGATATCGCCGTCACCGCCCGCTGCTACCGTGCCGCTCTGGCAAAGGGCGACGGCATTGTGATCCCCTTTTGGGAGGACTGACCAACAAAAAAAGAGGCTGTTTCCTGTGGGAAACAGCCTCTTTTGACGTAAATTCTTATTCGATGGAGATGATATAGTAGTACACGGGCTGGCCGCCGGGAATAGCGGAAACCTCGGCGTCGGGGCAGCGCTGGGCAAAGATCTCAGCGGCGGCATTGGCGTGATCCTCGTCCACGCCCTCGCCGAAGAAGGCGGTGACGAACTCGGCGCCCTGCTGGGCTGCCACATCGGCCAGCTTGGAGAGCAGCACGTTGATGTCGCGGTCGGTGCCGAAGAGCTTGCCGTTCAAGAGAGCCAGATAGTCGCCCTCGTTGATGGCGAAGCCGTCAAAGTCGCTGTTGCGGGCGGCGTAGGTGATCTGCGCGGTGGTGACGGTGGCGGCGGCGTCGGCCATGGTCTGTGCGATGACCTGGGGATCTGCCTCCTCAGTGTCCACGTTCATCATGGCGGTGATGCCCTGGGGCACGGTGGCGGTGGGGATGACAATGACTTCCTTCTCCGTCAGACCCTGGCACTGCTGGGCGGCCATGACGATGTTCTTGTTGTTGGGCAGGATGAACACCACTTCGCTGGGAGTCAGGTTGACTTCCTTGAGGATGGCCTCGGTGGAGGGGTTCATGGTCTGGCCGCCGCTGACGATGCGATCCACACCCAGATCGCGGAAAGCGGCCTCCAGACCCTCACCGGCGCACACGGCCAAGAAGCCGTAACGCTTTTCGGCGGGAGCAAAGGTGACTTCTTCTTCAGCAGCCATCTCTTCTTCGTTGTCCAGATCGTCGGCGCTGATGGTCTTCTTGCCGGCGGCCACATCGTCGGCCTGAATGCGCATGTTCTCGATCTTGCAGACCTCGAGGATGCCGTACTTCTGGGCCTCGTTGATGGCGTTGCCGGGGATGTCGGTATGGACATGTACCTTGAAGGCGTCGTCATCCTCGCCGATGACCAGGCTGTCGCCGATGCTGCTGAGGTACTCGCGCAGGGGCTTCAGGTCCACATTCTCGCTGGCCTTGCGCACGATGAACACGGTGTCGAAGGTGAAGGTGATCTCCTCTTCGCTGATGGCGGCGAAATCGGCCTTCTCCCGCTGCTCTTCCACCTGAGGGATCTCCTCGCCGCGCAGGGCGCGCAGCATGCCTTCGAGAATGACGAGGTAACCCTTGCCGCCGGCATCCACCACGCCGGCCTTCTTCAGCACGGGGTTCATGTCGGTGGTCTGGGCCAGCACTTCGGCACCTGCCTTGATGGTCTCTTCCAGCACGTATTCGGCGCTGTTATTCTCGCAGGCAGCGTCAGCCGCGCGGACGGCGGACAGGCGCGAAACGGTCAGCACCGTGCCCTCGGCGGGCTTCATCACGGCGCCGTAGGCGGTGGAGACGCCTTCCTGCAGTGCGGCGGCCAGAGCGGCGCCGTCCAGCTCGTCAAGGCCCTTGGTGGCCTTGGAGATACCGCGGAAGAGGAGGGAGAGGATGACGCCGGAGTTGCCGCGTGCGCCGCGCAGCAGGGCGCTGGCGGTGATCTTGGCGGCCTCGCCCACGGTGGCGGGCTGGCTCTTGCGCAGCTCCGCGGCGGCGGTCTGGATGGTCAGGCTCATGTTGGTGCCGGTATCGCCGTCCGGCACGGGGAACACGTTCAGGTCATTGATGGGCTGCTTCTGCGCCGTGATGCAGGCGGCGCCGAAGAGCACCATCTGCTTAAAAGCGCTGCCGCTGATTCTATCTGTCATGTCGTTTATCTCCTTTGGCTCCGATTACACCGTGATGGAGTCAACGAACACGTTGACATCGCGTACTTCCACGCCGGTGTTTTTATTCACCACATACTTGACCTCGCTCATGATGGAGCGGCACACGGTGGTGATGTTGACGCCGTTTTCCACCACGATGTGCAGCTGGATGGAGACGGAGCCGTCTTCGTTATAAGTGACTTTTACGCCCTTGCTCATGGACTCGCGGCGCAGCAGGTGCACGATGCCGTCGGTCATGCTGCGGTAGGCCATACCCTTGACGCCGAAACAGTTGGTGGCGGCGGCGCCGGTAATGGTGGTGAACACAGCACTGCTGACGGAGATCTCGCCCTGATCGGTCTGGACTCTAATCATATCTTGCTTCCTTTCTGAAAGAGGATAGGGAATTACGTAAAGATTCAATTTATTATATACGATAACGCCAATAATAACAAGGGGAAAAATTCAAAAACAGACACTTCTTGGGAAAAGTGTCTGTTTTTGGCACATATACATGCTTTTAGTAGCCCAGTTTGCGGTCCACCAGCTGCTGCAGAGGGCGGCCGGCGGCGTAATTGGCGAGGTCGCGGCAGAAAAGATCCACGTCCAGATCACGGGTGATACCAAGAGACATATTGCCGGAGATGTGGGGCGTGATGAGAATGTTTTTGGCCGTCCACAGGGGATGGTCGGCGGGCAGAGGCTCGGGCACCATCACGTCCAGCGCGGCGCCGGCGAGGCGGCCGCTGTTGAGCGCATCGATGAGGGCGTCCTGATCGATGGCGCTGCCGCGGCCCACGTTCACCACGATGGCGTGGGCGGGCAGCAGGGCGATGCGCTCACGGCTCAGCGTGCCGGCCGTCTCGGCGGTGCCGGGCAGAGCCATCACCAGAATGTCGGTCTCGGGCAGGATGGCTTCCAGCTCGTCCATGCCGTACATGGCGTCGAAGCAGGGATCTCCGGCCTTTTTGGTGCGGCGCACGCCGTACACGGCGCGGGCGCCCAGCGCCTTGGCGCGGCGGGCAAAGTTGGTGCCGATGTCGCCGGTGCCCAGCACGGTGATGGTGCTGCCGCAGATGGAGCGCATGGGCATGGACCGCACCCAGCGGCGCTCGGCCACCACCTGCTGGAAGGCGGGCATCTGACGCAGCAGCATCAGCGTGACCATGAGGATGTGCTCGGAAATGGTGATGCCGTAGGCACCGGCGGAGTTGGTCAGCATCACGCCCTCATGGGGATAGATCTCATCGGGGGTGTAGGGCTCCACACCGGCGGAGGGGGTGCAGAACCACTTCAGATTCGTCATGTGCTTGAGCAGAGAAGCACCGGGCATGCCGTAAAGTACCTCGTAGTCGGCGCACTTGTCGCGGGGCAGACGGTCGTCGGCGTAGAAGTCGGCGGTGAAGCCGCAGCTTTCGGCCAGGGTGCGGATCTTTTCGATGTGGTGTTCCTCCATGAAAGAGGAGAGGACAGCGATCTTTCTCATGTGTTACCTCCTGTGATGTGTTCGGCGCAGCGCATGCCGTCCGCCGCGGCCGAGAGGATGCCGCCGGCATAGCCGGCCCCCTCGCCGCAGGGATAGACGCCGCGGATGTTGGCTTGATACGTTTCGTCACGGGGGATGCGCACCGGTGCGGAGGAGCGGCTCTCCACCGCCGTCAGCAGCGCGTCGGGTGCGGCGTAGCCGGGGAGCTTTTTCTCCAGCTCCGGCAGGGCCAGCTCCAGCGTCTGGGCCACAAAGTCGGGGAGACAGTCGTGCAGGTCGCACCATGTGACGCCGGGCCGGTAGCTGGGCGTTACGCTGCCTGCGCCCGTTGAGGGCCGGCGCAGCAGGAAATCCTCCACCCGCTGACAGGGGGCGCGGTAATCGCCGCCGCCCAAAGTGAAGGCGGCTTCCTCCAGTTTGCACTGGAAGGCGATACCGGAGAGGGGATGGTCTGTGGGGAAGTCGGCAGGGGTGACATTTACCAAAAGCGCGCCGTTGATGTTTTCCCTGTCGCGGGCGTATTCGCTCATGCCGTTGGTGACGGCGCGGCCCGTTTCCGATGCGGCGGCCACCACCTGTCCGCCGGGACAGACGCAGAAGGAAAAGGCGCTGCGGCCGTTGGGAAGGTGGCACGAGAGCTTGTAGGTGGCGGCGCCCAACGCCGGGTGACCGGCAAATTTCTTATACTGTACCGCGTCGATGGCGCTCTGACGGTGTTCAATGCGTACGCCCACGGCAAAGGGCTTGGCCTCCATCTGAAGGCCGCAGCCGTAAAGGCTTTCCACCGTATCCCGGGCGCTGTGACCCAGCGCCAGAATGAGCTGACGGCAGGGGAGGCGGTAAGTGCCATCGCCGCCGCGCACGGTGATGGCGGTCAGCACGCCGGCCTCGTGGTGGATGGCCTCCAGACGGTGGCCGAAGCGGATGTCGCAGCCCAGCTCCTGCAGTCTGCGGCGCAGGTTTTTCAGCACGATGTGGAGATAGTCGGTGCCTACATGGGGCTTGGCGTCCATTAAGATGGATGCCGGTGCGCCGCAGTCCGCCAGCTGCTGCAGAATGAAGCGGTGGCGCAGGTCCTTCGTGCCGGTGTTGAGCTTGCCGTCGGAAAAGGCGCCGGCGCCGCCCTCGCCGAACTGGACGTTGGACTCGGTGTCCAGCGTGCCGTCCGACCAGAACCGTTCCACGTCCAGCGTGCGCTGCTCGGTGGGCTGGCCGCGCTCGAGAAGGATAGGTTTGAGGCCTGCGTGGGAGAGCACCAACGCGGCAAAAAGGCCGGCGGGTCCCGCGCCTACCACCACCGGCGGCAGGTCATCGGCAGCACGGGGGGCGGGGAGGCGGTAGACCTCCGGCGTATAGCGTCCCACCCGCTTGTCGCGGCAGCGGCGCAGTACCTGGGCCTCGTTTTTCACCTCGGCGGCCACGGTGTAGACGAAAAAGAGTTCCTCCCGGGCGTCCACGGCGCGGCGCAGGATCTCGGTACGGAGGACGTCGCCCTCGCCCACGCGCAGCAGCTTGGCGATTTTGCCGCGCAGCAGGGATTCACTTTGATCCGGCGTCAGACGCAGCTGGTCGATGCGCAGCATAGGTGTTCCTCCTTTACAAAAAGTTCAAAGTTGCGCGATGAAACTTAAAGCTTGGTTTAAGCTTTGGCCGTATCATAAAGAACATACGGTGGATGTTCATAAAGGCATCATACCATATTCCCGCCCGCCTCACAAGGCGAGTGCGGGGTAAAATTCAAAAATTGGTTGTGTTTTCTTCATAATTATGACACAATCTAACGGTATGGTATCAATAAGGAAATAAGGAGGCAAGACTCTATGTATAACGAAGAAAACAATTCCTACCGCTATTCCCGCGGAGATGAATCCCTGCCCCGTGACGACTATCAGCCCCAGAGCTATCAGCCGCCGGTGTACAGCTACGATCCCGAGCAGAAGGCCAAGCCGAAAAAGAAGGGCACGGGCTTGAAGGTGGTGGCCCTGATCCTGGCCTGCGCCCTGGTGGGCGGTCTGAGCGGCTTTGGCGGTGCGCTGCTGGCCCGCCGCATCACCTACGGCAGCGCCACCATCCATGAGAGTGACCGGCTGGTGGCCGACGTGGAGATCCAGAAGGTGGACGGCAAAACGCTCATGACGCCGGCGGAGGTCTACGCCGCCACCGTCAACAGCGTGGTGTCCATCAACACCTCCGTGACCACCAACATCTTCGGCCAGCGGGTGGAGACGGCTTCCTCCGGCAGCGGCTTTGTCATCACCGCCGACGGCTATATCGTCACCAACTACCACGTCATCGAGGACGCGTCCTCCATTTCCGTCACCATGTATAACGGCGACACCTATCAGGCCAAGCTGGTGGGCGGCGACAGTGACTACGATCTGGCCGTGCTGAAGATCGAGGGCAAGGACCTGCCCGCCGTGACGCTGGGCGACAGCACCAAGGTCAACGTGGGTGACACGGTGCTGGCCATCGGCAACCCCCTGGGCGAGCTGACCTTCAGCCAGAGCCAGGGCAGCGTGTCCTCGGCCAACCGCGCCATCAATGTGGACGGCACCCCCTTCAACATGATCCAGGTGGACGCCTCCATCAACCCCGGCAACTCCGGCGGCCCGCTGATGAACCTGTACGGTGAGGTGGTGGGCATCGTGTCCGCCAAGTACACCAGCTATGCCAACACCGTGGTGGAGGGTCTGGGCTTCGCCATCCCCATCGGCGATGTGCAGGCCATCATCACCGATATCATGGAGAACGGTCAGGTCACCGGCAAGCCCTACCTTGCCATCACCGCCGGCACCATGACGCAGGAGATGGGCGTACAGTATCAGATCGACCTGACTGAGGGCGTGTTTGTCTACTCTGTGGAGAAGGGCGGCGCCGGCGCCAACGCAGGCCTGCGCCTGGGCGACGTCATCACCAAGATGGGCGACAAGGACATCAAGTCCATGGAGGATCTCTCCGCCGCCAAGAAGGGCTATAAGGCCGGCGACACCGTCACCGTCACCTATTACCGCGACGGCGAATACCACACCACCGAGCTGACCTTCGATGAGCAGCCCCTCGTGACCGATACCACGCCCGACAGCAGCCAGAACCAGCAGGACGGCCAGAACGGTCAGAACGGCCAGTACCCCGGTGGCCAGTACCCCGGTGGCCAGTACCCCGGCGGTAACTACGGCTATGACATGTTCGACCTGTTTGACTATTTCTTCGGCAGAAACTGAGCCAACACCCCTTGACTGAAAAAACCCGCAGCGTATGCTGCGGGTTTTTTGTTGTGCGGTGTATTTTCAGCGCAGCTCCTCAGCCAGCGCCTCCAGCTGCGTCATGCTCTTGTCATTGAGGGCAGAGAGGATAGTGACGTTATTTTCGGTGTAGGTCAGCGCCTTGCTCTTTTCCAGCAGGCCCCGCATCACCCGGATGGCGGCGGGCGCCCAGCTGCCGTTTTCGATCATGGCCACGGTGCGCTTCGTGTAGCCCCGCTCGGTCAGGTGGTGGATGAAGGTGTGCATAAAGGGGAAGATGCCGCCGTTGTAGGTGGTGGTAGCCAGCACCAGCTTGCTGTAGCGGAAGGCATCCTCCACCGCCTCAAACATGTCGCAGCGGGCCAGGTCGTGGAGCACCACGGTGCAGCCGTTTGCGCGCAGCTTTTCGGCCAGCAGCTTCACGGCGCGCTCGGTGTTGCCGTAAATGGAGGTGTAGGCGATGACCACGCCCTCTTCCTCAGGTTCGTAGGAGGACCAGATGCGGTAGAGGTTCAGGCAGTAGTCCACGTTTTCCTGCAGTACTGGGCCGTGGAGGGAGCAGATGGCAGCGATGTCCAGTTCTGCTACCTTTTTCAGCAGTGTCTGGGTGGGTCCGCCGTACTTGCCCACGATGCCGAAGTAATAGCGCCGCGCCTCGCAGGTCCATTCCTCGTCCACGTCCAGCGCGCCGAACTTGCCGAAAGCGTCGGCGGAGAAGAGGACGCGGTCAAAGCTGTCGTAGGTGACGATGACCTCAGGCCAGTGGACCATGGCGGCGGTATAGAAGGTCAGCTCATGGCGTCCCAGCTGCAGCTTGCTGCCCTCGGCCACCGTGATGTGGTCTGCCGCCAGATCTGCGCCGTAGAAGTTGCGGATCATCACGAAGGCCCGCTGGGAGGCGACCAGAACAGCGTCGGGGAAAGCTTCCAGAAAGCGCAGGATGCTGCCGGAGTGATCCGGTTCCATGTGCTGTACGATGAGATAGTCGGGGGTGCGGCCCTTCAGGGCGGTGCGGATATTGTTCAGCCATTCATCGGCAAAACCGGCCTCCACCGAGTCCATAATGGCGATCTTTTCGTCCACGATGGCGTAGGAGTTATAGGCCATGCCGTTCGGTACGGGGTATTGGCTCTCAAAAAGATCGATCTCGTGGTCGTTGACGCCTACATACAAAATATCTTTGGTAATGCTCATGTGATTCTCCTTTTTTCTTGTTAGAAGGGTGAGCGGTGATTTCTGAATCTATTATACACGGCTGGGAAATACCTGAAAAGTGGATTTCGCAACAGGATAAAAGAAAAGCGGCGCCCTGCGGGGCGCCGCATGTCATTATTTCTTGCGGGAGAAGAACCAGTTCAAAAAGGCGGTGACGGCGATGATGACGCACATCACGATGAGGATGCACAGCATGCCCATGCCCATATAGTACAGGTTATCCACAAAAGCCATCGGGTTGATGTTCATGTTCGCGCCCTCCTTACATAAAGAACTTGAGGATCAGACCGCCTGCGATGACCGAGGCGATCTGGCCGGAGACGTTGACGCCGATGGAGTGCATCAAAAGGAAGTTCTGGGGATCCTCCTGCAGGCCCATCTTGTGCACGATGCGGCCGGACATGGGGAAGGCGGAGATGCCTGCCGCGCCGATCATGGGGTTGATCTTGGTCTTGAGGAACAGGTTGAGGAACTTGGCAAACAGCACGCCGCCGGCGGTGTCAAAGATGAAGGCCACCAGGCCCAGACCCAGGATCAGCAGTGTCTCCTTCCGGAGGAAGTTCTCCGCCTGCATCTGGGAGGCGATGGTGATGCCCAGGAAGATGGTGATGAGGTTGGCCAGCACCTTCTGGGCCGTTTCGGACAGGGAGTTCAGCACGCCGCACTCGCGGATCAGGTTGCCGAACATCAAAAAGCCGATGAGGCTGACAGAGGCGGGGGCGATCAGACCGGTGATGACGGTGATGATGATGGGGAAGAGGATCTTGGTGATCTTCTTGACCTCCTTGGGCTGATAGGGCATGCGGATCATGCGCTCTTTCTTGGTGGTCAGCAGGCGGATGATGGGCGGCTGGATGATGGGCACCAGCGCCATATAGGAGTAGGCGGCTACCATGATGGCGCCCAGATACTTGCTGCCCAGCTTCAGTGCCACCACGATGGAGGTGGGGCCGTCGGCGGCACCGATGATGGCGATGGAGGCGGCGTCGTTGATGTCAAAGAACATGGAGGCAAGGCACAGCGTAAAGAAAATGCCGAACTGGGCCGCCGCGCCGAAGATCATCAGCTTGGGGTTGGTCAGCAGCGGGCCAAAGTCGATCATGGCGCCGATGCCGATGAAGAGGATCAGGGGGAACAGCTCATTGGAAATGCCGGCGTCAAAGAGGACGCTCAGCGCGCCGTGCTCGGCCACACCGTCCACGATCTGGGTGACGGCGCCGGAATTGGGCAGGTTGACCATGATGGCGCCAAAGCCGATGGGCAGCAGCAGCGTGGGCTCCATGTCCTTGGCGATGGCCAGATAGATCAGAAGTCCGCCGATGGCCCACATGATGACCATGGGCAGCGTCAGGTCTAAAAAGTTTTCGTACAGGATCTCCATACATTCTCTCCTTTATCGTTTTGGGGGATGTGCTCTTTATTTTGCCGCAAAAAAAGACTCTTATTGCACCTGCAGCGCAATAAGAGTCTCGCTTTTTCAGGCAGGGGCGGGCTTTCGCCGTCGTGACGCCCTGTGCCGCGGCATGCCGCAAGCTACTCCCTCTTGGATCGATGAATGCATGATAACAGGATTTGGCGGGAAATGCAAGGCTGCGAAACGCAGAAAAAACGGACGGCAAAGCCGTCCGTTTTTGGGAAAACCGTTACTTTTTCTTCCAGCGAACCAGTGCGGCGATGCAGCCTGCCAGCGCGCACACCGACAGCCACAAAGCACTGAAGTCGTAGTCCGGCGCCGTGCCGAAAAAGGCCAGCAGGAGGAAGGCGCACAGCAGGGCGCACACGATGCCCAGGATCAGCAGCAAAACGCGCCAGACCGGGTGCAGGGTTTTTTCCTCCATGGGGCGGAAGCGGCGCAGCATCCGGAGACACAGCTTGGTGCCCGCCAGACCCGCCGTCAGCAGTACGCCGTCCTGACTGTTCCACGTGCTGAAGAACATGACGCCGCACACCACCGCCACCACGGCGGTGAAAACGGTCATGATGGTGTAGGCGATGCGGTTGGAGCTGCGATCCGTGGTCAAACGCTTGATGGCCTCCGTGCAGTCGATGCCGCCGGCCTGGGCCTTGCGGTAGTGCTCCAGCGCCGCCTTTTCGTCCTTCTTACAGCCGGTGCCGCCCTCCAGATGGATGGCCAGATTCTTGTGACCCAGCGCCATGCCCAGCTCTGCGGCCTTGCGGTACCACGCCACTGCCTTTTCCACGTTCTTTTCGCAGCCGTAGCCCTTTTCGTACATGAAGCCCAGATTGTTGCAGCCGGTCTCGTCGCCGCCCTCGGCGCTCTGGAGATACAGCTCGAAGGCCTTGGCGGAGTCCTGCTCCGTGCCCATGCCCTTTTCGTGGCAGTAGCCGGCCTGACACTGGGCGCCGGCGTGGCCCTGCTGGGCAGCCAGCATGTACCAGTGCAGTGCCTGCTTGAAATCCTTTTCCACGCCGCGTCCGGAGAAGTAGAGGTTGCCCAAATAGTACTGCGCCTTTTCGTCGCCCTGCCGGGCGGCCAGCGTGTACAGCTCGGCGGCCTTTTCCATGTCCTTGGGGCAAACGGTGCCGCTTTCGTAGCAAAGACCCAGCGCCCGCTGGCCCTCGGAATAGCCCTGCTCGGCGGAATGGCCGTACAGCAGGAAGGCGTACTTGGGGTCTTCCTTGACGCCGCGTCCGTGCTCATAGCAGATGCCCAGCAGATACTGGGCCCGGGCGTGGTCCTGCTCGGCCGCCTTTTTGTACCAGTGTACCGCCTGCTCAAAGCTCTGCTCTACACCGCGTCCGGTGCGGTACATCCAGCCTAAGTTGCACTGCGCGTCGGCAAGACCCATCTCAGCCGCCTGCTGATAGTACGCCACAGCGCGGCTCAGATCCTCTTCCACGCCGCGTCCCAGCTCATAGCACAGGCCAAGGCGGTTGATGGAGGCGGCATTGTTCTCCGCGGCGGCCTTTTCAAACCAGCGCACCGCCTCGGCGTCGTTGTTCTCCGTGCCGTGGGCGAAATAGTAGCAAAGACCCGCCTGATGCATGGCGTCCACGTAGCCGCCCTCCGCCGCGCGCAAAAAGCAGCGCATGGCCTCCGCTTCGTCCACTTCCACGCCAAAGCCGTTGTCATAGCACTTGCCCAGAAAATACTGAGCCCGGGGCAGACCCTGCCGGGCCGCCTTTTCAAAGAGGCGGAAGGCCTCGTTGTCGTCCTTTTCCACACCCTCGCCGATGTGGCGCAGCACGCCCAGCGCGCAGGTGCCGTCGGCATAGTCCCCCTCGTGGGACAGACGGTAGCACTCAGCGGCCTTTTCCATGTCCTCCGCCGTGCCGCGGCCCGCCTCGTGGCACAGACCCAAAAAGAAGTGGGCACGGGGCCAGTTCTGCGCTGCGGACAGGGAGAAGAGGCGGAAGGCCTCGTCGTCATTCTGCTCCACGCCGTAGCCGGAGCGGTACAAAACGCCCAGATTGCACTGCGCGCCGGCGTCGCCTGCCTCGGCGGCGCGGCGGTAGCAATCCACCGCCTTTTCCAGATCCTCCTCCACGCCGCTGCCGGTCTCGTAGCAAAGACCGGTGCGGGTCAGGGCGCCCATGTGGCCGGCCTCGGCCGCCTTCTGGAAGAGCACAAAGGCCTTTTGCAGGTCTTCTTCGGTGCCGTGGCCGTAGGTGTAGCACATGCCCAGCTGATAAAGGGCGGGGGCGGAGCCGCCCTCGGCGGACCGGCGGTAGCACTCAAAGGCTTTTTCCGCGCTCTGCTCCACGCCGAAGCCGCCGTCATAGCTCTTGCCAAGGAAGTAGTGGGCACGGGGCAGCTCCAGCGCGGCGGCGCGGCGGAACAGCTCCACGGCGCGTTTGTCGTCCTCCTCCACGCCCTTGCCCAGATGGTACATCACGCCCAGCGAGCACAGCCCCTCGGGATAGTTCTGGCGGGCGGCTTCCTCATAGAGCAGTACCGCCTTCTTGTGGTCCTCCTCCACGCCCTGACCGAACTCGTAGCACACGCCCAGCAGGTGCTGGGCACGGGCCAGCCGCGCCTCGGCGGCCTCGGTGAAATACTGCGCGGCGGTGTCGAAGCTCTGCTCCACACCGGAGCCGAAGTAGTACAGCGCGCCAAGGTTGCACTTGGCCATGGCGTAGCCCTGCTCCGCCGCCTGGGTGTAAAGCTCGATGGCGGTGTCCATGTCCCGTTCCACTTCCACGCCGTTTTCGTAGAAGATGCCCAGATCGCACTGGGCGGGGGCGTAGCCCATGTCCGCCGACTCGCGGAACAGGGCGAAGGCCCGCGCCGTGTCGCGGGGCGTGCCGGCGCCGGAATTGTGGCATACGGCCAGCCAGTAAAGACCCACCGGATCGTCCGGCGCCGTCTGGCTGAACCACTCAAAGGCCTTGTCTGCGTCTTTTTCCGCACCGTTCGTGCCGTATAGATGGTTCAACCCCATCTGCACCTGCGCGTGTCCGTCGCCCTGCTCGGCGGCGGCGCGGCAGTCGGACAGCTGCTCGCGCTGGCGGCGCTGCTTATCCTCCACCAGCCGCAGCATCTCGGGAGCAAAGACCACCACGTCCTGCGCTGCGCTCTCCTGTGGCTGCAGGTTTTTGTTCTCGTCCATAACCGATCCTCCTTGAAAAAGGGGTTTTCCTGTCTTTGCCGCCATGATACCACATTTTTCGCCGCGGGGCAATACAGGGGGGATATAGGGGGAGGGGGAAATTCTGTGTCTCTCCCTTGTACTTTGACGGCGCAAATGGTAAAATAAAGGAAAATCATGCCGAAAGACCGCGCCGGTGTGCGCGTTTTGCCCCGAAAAAAGAAACGCCGCATCCCGCGGGATGCAGACAGGAGAGGGAAGCGTATGAAGATCCGCACCAAAAAGACACAGCTGAAAGCCAGCCGCATTTTTACCGACCGGGAAGAGCCCCGTGCCGCCTTCTGGCAGCAGTATCAGCGATTGCAGCAGGAGCTGGAGCAGGAGGAGGCCAATGTCCACGTACTGACCTACTACGGCATCGGCGGCATCGGCAAGAGCAGCCTTTTGAAGAAGATCATGGAGGAGATGGAGGAGCGGCTGGATGATCCGGCCTGCGTCTACTTCGACTTCAACCTGCAGCAGGAGTGCCGCGCCGTGCTGGAGGCGCTGAAGAATAAGCTCTCCGCCGAGTGCCAGTTTGAGTTCCCGCTCTATGAGCTGGGCGCCTATATCTACGCCAAGAAGATCGGCGAAAATCCCGACGCGCCCGAGGCCAAGCCGCTGCTGAAAAAGAGCCCCGCGCTGGAGCTTTTGCTGGGCATTGCCGGCGAGATCCCCGTGGTGGGCTCGGCCACCAAGATCCTGGATCTGGCGGAAAAGGGCGTGGCCGCCTTCCGCGGCTACCTGCAGGATCACCGCAAGGAGCTGCGCCAGATCGAATATATGGAGGCAGAGGAACTGTATGCTTACCTGCCCACCCTCTTTGCCGAGGATATGACCCATGCGCTGGAAAAGAAGTCGGCGCCGCTGGTGATCTTGCTGGATACCTATGAGCGGCTGGTCAACGAGATGAGCGCCACCGGCGAGCCGCTGAGCAAGGACCTGTGGCTGCGCGGCGAGGACGGTCTGGTGCAGAACATCCCCGGCGTGCTGTGGGTCATCGCCGGCCGCGAAAAGCTGAAGTGGGTGCGCTTTGACACCGAGTGGGACGAGGCGCTGGAGCAGCATCTGCTGGGCAGCCTCTCTTCTCAGGACAGCGACCAGTTCCTGCTGGCCGCCGGTGTGGCGGACGCCGCGCTGCGCGAGGGTATCTACGGTCTGACTGCCGGTACGCCGGTGTATCTGGACCTGTGCGTGGACCAGTACCGCCGTCTGGTGGAGCGGGACGTGGAGCCCAAGCTGGAGATGTTCGGCCGCGACACCTTTGAACTGATCGAGCGCTTTGCCCGCTATATGGACGACGCCCAGAAAGACATCGTCTATGTGCTCTCCTGCATGGGCCACTGGAACGACAGTGAGATCGCCGCCATCGCCCAGCCGGTGGTGCCGGGATTCAGCATCACCACGTATGAAAAGGTCAAGGGCCTTTCCTTTATCACCCAGTCCGACGACGGCGACTACAACATCCACCAGACGGTGGGTGAGGTGCTGCTGGAGTCCTGTCCGGCCCTGCTGCGCACCCGGACGGCGCAGGTGGCGCTGGAATACTTCTCCGGCGTGCTGCAGGAGGCGGGACTCATGGAGCCGCGCTACGCCGAGGCGCTGCGCTACTGCGTGCGGTTTTGCATCATGCTCCATGACGGGGATGACGACGCGCTGTGGGATGCCTGTGTGCAGTACATCTGCGAGCCGCTGCGCCGTGTCTCCCTGAGCGGCGGCTTTGCGCAGGCGGAAAACGCCCTTGAGCCGCTGATCCGCCGCGCTGAGGAGCGGCCCGGCACCCGCTTTTACGGGAATATTTATGCCGAGTACTCCCGCGCTCTGCGGGCCAAGGGTGACTTTTTTGCTGCCCTTGCGGCCAGCGAAAAGGCGTGGAACTGCCTGTGCGCCTGTCTGGGCAAGGAGCACGAGGACACACTGCGGTGCGGATTTGTCCACACCTGCTCTTTGTGGGAGCTGGGCAGACACGATGAGATGATGGAACTCGATACGTTTATTTACGAAACGAGTCTCAGACTGCTGGGAGAGGATCACCCGGATACCCTGACGGCGATGCGCGCTTTGGCATTGGATTACTCCAATGTGGACAGGGACGATGAAGCACTGGAACTGAATACCCGGGCCATAGAAAAGATGCTGCGTGTCCACGGAACGGCCCATCGCGAGACGCTCATTGCCATGGCCAATCAGGTCAACTTCCTCAAGTATGTGGGCCGCACGGAAGAATCGCTGGAGATGGCCGACAAGGTGCTGGCTCTGCGCCGGGAGATCTACGGTGACAGTCATCCCGATACCCTCACCAGCATGGCCAACAAGGCCGGCACGCTGCGCTCCCTGAACCGCTATGAGGAGGCACTGGCTCTGCGCCGAACGATTTGGGAGAAGCGCGTAGAGGTGCTGGGTGAGCGGCATCCGCGTACGTTGGATTCGCTCTCTGCCATGGCGAACCTGCTTTATGACATGGACCGCTGCGACGAGACGCTGTCCATGTACCGTGAGGTCTACGCGGGCCGCTGCGAGGCATTGGGCGAAAAGCACGAGAAGACGCTGAATACGGCCAACGACATTGCCTATTGCCTGCGGGATCTGGGCCATCGGGAGGAAGCGGCGGAATATTTCCGCATTACGGTGGAAGGCCGCCGGGAGGTCTTAGGCCCCAGGCACAGTAAGACTTTGTGGAGCATGAATGCCTGGGCCGGTGTTCTGTACGGTTTGGACCGTTACGACGAGGCGCTGCCCCTGTACGAGGAGGCCTATGCCGGTTTTTGCGAGACGAAAGGCCGTCTGGACGATAAAACGATCCGGGCAACCGAAGATCTGGCAGATTGCCTCCGGATGCTGAAGCGCAGGGAAGAGGCCCTGCCTCTGTACCGGGAGGCGTACGAAGCCTGTCTGGAAGCAAAGGGTGAACACCATAAGACCACAGCCCGCATTGTCAACAGCCTGGCCTACTGCTGCAAGGCGCTGGGCCGTAAGGAGGAGACGGAACAGTATTTCCGCGCCACGGCGGAAAGCTTCCGCGTGGTCTACGGCGAAAAGTCGCCCACTGCCCTGTGCGTTGAACGACTGGGCAGACGCTCTCTATGAACTGGACCGCTACGAAGAGGCACTGCCGCTGTACCGCGAGGCCTATGAGGGCCGCCGCGAGGTGCTGGGCGAAAAGGATGAGAAGACGCTCATCAGCGCCAACGACCTTGCCTATTGCCTCAGAAATATGGACCGCCGGGAAGAGGCGCTGGAATATTACCGCATCACGGTGGAAGGCCGCCGCGAGACGCTGGGCGCAACCCACTCTTCTACACTGTGGAGCCTGAAAGCATGGGCCGGGGTGCTGCAGAAGCTGGATCGCCGGGAAGAGGCGCTGCCCCTGCTCCGTGAGCTCTATGAGGGATATCGGGATACGCTGGGCGAGCATCACGAGAATACGGCCGATGCTGTCAACGATCTGGCCTACTGCTGCAAGGCGCTGGGCCGTAAGGAGGAGACGGAGCGGTATTTCCGCATCACGGCGGAAAGCTTCCGCGCCGTCTACGGTGAAAAGGCGCCTACCGCCCTGTGGGCGAAGAGCGACTGGGCCGACGCCCTCTATGCGCTGGATCGCTACGAAGAGGCCCTGCCTTTGTACCATGAGGTCTATGAGGGCCGCCGCGAAGTGCTGGGCGAAAAGCATGAAAAGACGCTCATCAGCGCCAATGATCTGGCCTACTGCTATAAGGCGCTGCGCCGGTACGAGGAGTCTCTGCCCTGGTTCACGGTTGTGGTGGAGGGCCGCCGCGAGATCCTGGGCGCCAAGCACCCCTCCACGCTGTGGAGCATCAACGGCAACGGTGATGCGCTGTACCGTCTGCAGCGGTATGAAGAGGCGCTGCCGCTGTACCGCGAGGCCTTTGAAGGCCGGCTGGCGCGCAACGGATGGGACAATGCCCAGACCGTCACCTCGGCCACCAATGTGGCCCTCACGCTGAAGAAGCTGGGTGAGTATGCCGAGGCGCTGCCGCTGTACCGTCAGCTTTTCGATACCTGCAGCAGCTTTTACGGACGGACGAACTACCGCACCACCGATGCGCTGGATGATCTGGCCTTTGTGCTGGCGCGGGTCGGACAGAAGGAAGAAGCGCTGGAGAAATACCGGCTTCTGGCGGAGCTGTACGGGGAAGACCCGCAGCAGCGCGGAAACCAGCTGTACGCACGCAGAAACGCGGCCATCTCGCTGTGGAATCTGGGATGCAAGGACGAGGCGCGGGAGGATTGCCGCCAACTGCTGGCGGAGCATACCGCCCTGTACGGCGCCGATCACGAGAAAACCATGTCAATGGCCGATCTGCTCCGGCGGATGGGCGGAGCGTAAGGACATTCTGCCGCAATCAAAAAGAGGACGGTTCGCCGTCCTCTTTTTGGCGGCGGGACGGAAAAATCACCGCCCTCCCTTGCACTTTTGCGCGGGAAATGATACAATCATTTGTCAGAATAATAAGAGGAGGACATCCTTTATGAAATTAGGTATCGTGGGTCTGCCCAACGTGGGCAAGTCGACCCTGTTCAACGCTCTGACCGGCGCCAAGGCGGAGACCGGCGCTTATAGTGTGGCATCTGCCAAGCCCAATCTGGGCAGCGCCAAGGTGCCCGATCCCCGTCTGGACTGGCTGGCTGAGTACTACCACCCCAAGAAGTACAGCCCTGCCACCATCGACTTTGTGGACGTGGCCGGCGTGGCCAAGGGCGGCAAGGGCAACGAGGTCTTTCAGGCCATCCGCCAGACCGACGCGCTGGTGGAAGTGGTGCGCTGCTTCGAAGATGACGGCATCTTTCTGGAGCCGGCCGACGCCGCCCGTGACGCCGAGACCTTCGACCTGGAGATGGTGCTGGCCGATATGGAGCTGGTGGAGCGCCGCCTAGAGCGCGCCAAAAAGGCCGCCAAGAGCGGTGACAAGAAGGCCAAGCGCGAGGTGGAGATGTGCACCGCTCTGGTGGAGCATCTGGGCGACGGTAAGCCCGCCCGCACCTTCCCCTTCACCGATGAGGATAAGGACATCCTCATTGACGGCGGCCTCATGACCGTCAAGCCCGTGATCTACGCGGCCAACCTCAGCGAAACGGACATGGCCGACTATGAGAATAACGCCAACTTCATCGCCCTGAAGGCGCTGGCCGAGGCACAGGGCGCCGCCGTGCTGCCGGTGGCTGCCAAGTTTGAAGAGGACATTGCCGAGATGGACGCCGAAGAAGCCGCCATGTTCATGGAGGATCTGGGCCTGACCGAGACCGGCCTTGCCCGCCTCATCACCACCAGCTATGACCTGCTGGGCTATATCTCCTTCCTGACCGCCGGTGAGGACGACGTCCACGCCTGGACCATCGTCCGCGGCACCAAGGCGCCCCGCGCCGCCGGCAAGATCCACTCCGACATCGAGCGCGGCTTCATCCGCGCCGAGGTCATCGCCTTTGAGGACCTGAAGGCCTGCGGTACCATGGCTGCCGCCAAGGAGAAGGGCCTGTTCCGTCTGGAGGGCAAGGATTACGTCATGAAGGACGGCGACATCACCAACTTCCGCTTTAATGTATAAAATTTCACAACAAACAGGAACAACCGGGTAATGCCGGTTGTTCTTTTTCGCTAAAATTTGCAGGAAAGGGCAATTTTCGTCGTCAAAAGGCACAAAAATGTGGATGAAATTTTGACGAAAAAAACAGAAAACGTGCTTGAATACCATGCGAAAGCGTGGTATATTAACAACAATCAAACCGGCTGCAGCGTAGCGGCGTGGTTTTATCCCAAAGAGAGAGGATTTGACTTATGGAAAAACGCTATAACCTTCTGACGGCCATCGCAATGGTGGTTGGCACTGTCATCGGCTCCGGCGTGTTCTTCAAGGCCGAAGTGGTGCTGAAGAATACCGGCGGCAATCTGATGATCGGTGTTCTGTCCTGGCTCATCATGGGTATCGTGATGATCATCTGCACCTATACCTTCG
>SVMH01000063.1 GCA_015067525.1 Oscillospiraceae bacterium
TCGGTGCTCACCGTCATCCTCTCGGGACAGATCGTGGGCCTCATCCAGCGCATCCCCTTCCCGGACAAGGAGCGAAACGGCTATGGAAACCATCAAGATAAACGATAAAACATATAATATCCTGCGTCTTTTGGGTAAAGGCAAGGGCGGCTACTCCTATCTGGTGACGGACGGAGCGACCCAGTACGTCTGCAAGCAGATCCACCACGAGCCCTGCGACTACTACACCTTCGGTGACAAGCTGGCCGCGGAGCTGGGGGATTATGAGCGGCTTTCCGCCCTGGGGCTGCCGCTGCCGCGCCTGCTGGCAGTGGACCGGGAACAGGAGCGGCTGGTGAAAGAATACGTCCACGGCCCCACCGCCGCCGAGCTGGTGGAGCGCGATGCCCTGCCGCCGTGGTGCATCCCGCAGGTGGAGGACATGTGCCGCGTCCTCTACGCCGCTGGGCTGAACATTGACTATTTCCCCACCAACTTCGTGCTGCAGGACGGCCGGCTGTGGTACATCGACTACGAGTGCAACGCCTACGACGCGCAGTGGGACTTTGCCCACTGGGGCGTGAAATACTGGTCAAAAACGCCGGAATTTCTCGCCTGGCTGGCCAACCGCTGACGCACCGCGCAAAAAGGCGCGCGCATTGACCGACTTCTGGGCGTTGTTTGCACTCTTCCCCCGTTTGCGTTACAATCAGGAAAAAACCGTAAGGGAGGCCTTCCCATGAACATTCAGCAGCTTTTACAGTCGTTCCCCTGCACCTGCGGACACGAGCACCGCTGCGCCATCGAGCGCGTGGAGATCGGCCGCGGCGCCATCGGCGCCCTCACCGAGCTGTGCCGCACCGCCCGGAGCGTCCTTGTCCTCAGTGACGAGAACACCTTCGCCGCCGCAGGCGCGCAGACCATGGCCGCACTGGCGGGTAAAGAGATCCTGCCTGTCACCTTCGGCGGTGACAAGCTGGTGGTGCCCGACGAGCAGGCTGTGGCCGCCATGGAGCCCTGGCTCTCCCGCGCCGACGCCATCGTGGCCATCGGCGCCGGTGTGATGCAGGATCTGGGCAAGTACGGCGCGTCTCTGGCCCAGATCCCCTGCCACATCGTGGCCACCGCCCCCTCCATGGACGGCTACGCCTCCACCGGCGCGGCCATGATCATGGGCGGCATGAAGGTGACCTACCCGGTGGCCGTGCCCACCTCTATTCTGGCCGACACCGCCGTTTTGAAGGACGCACCCATGGAGCTCATCCGCGCCGGCTACGGCGACATTGTGGGCAAATTCTCCGCCCTCAACGACTGGAAGCTGAGCCACGCCGTCAAGGGCGAGTATTTCTGCCAGAAGGTCTACGACCTGATGGCGGAGGCCCTTCAAAAAACGCTGACCCTGGCCGACGGCCTTGTGCGGCGCGATGAGGAAGCCGTGGGCGCGCTGATGGAAGCGCTGGTGCTGGCCGGTATCGCCATGGCCTTTGCCGGCACCTCCCGCCCCGCCTCCGGCAGCGAGCATCACCTGTCCCACTATTTTGAGGTCACCGGCCTCATGCGCCAGAAGCCCTACTTCCCCCACGGCATCGACGTGGCCTACTCCACCGTGGTCACCGCGCAGATTCGCCAGAAACTGCTCTCCGCCCCCTTCCCCCGCGCAGCCGCGCCCTTTGACCGCGCCGACTGGGAGGAGAATCTCCGCCGCGTGTACGGCTCCGCCGCCGACGGGTACATGCAGCTGCAGGATAAGGTGGGCCACTACGCCGCTGACCGGCTGGAGACCTATCTTGCCAAAGAGGCGGAGATCCGCGCCATCCTCTCCGAAGTCCCCACCCCGGAGGAGATCGAAGGGATGCTGCGCGCCGTAGGCTTTGACATGGCGGAATTCTACGCCCTCTACGACCAGCAGACGCGCCGCGACGCCGTGCTCTACGCCAAGGACATCAAGGACCGCTACACCGTGCTGTGGATGTACTGGGATCTGCTGCGGTAAACGAAATACAAAAATCCCACCCCGCGGGGTGGGATTTTATATCAGTCTTGGTGAATTATACTATCAAGTGCAACAGATAGAAAAAAGAAGAAGTTCATACAGATCTCTGGTAGAATGAAGTTACCACACACCAAACTACGGAAAGGAGATCTGTATGAACTACCATCATCTTACCATAGAAGAGCGCAGTTGTATACGGAAATATTACGTGGATGGACTAAGTTATCGAGAAATTGCCCGGCTTGTAGGTCGAAGCCCAAGCACGATTTCACGGGAGCTGCGACGTAACTGCACGCACATGTACGATATCCCTACGTATTACCCCCATACAGCACAGAAGAAATACCTCCTGCGCCGTTCCTATTGCCACCGCGGAATGTATTGGGACGCTGAGGTAGTAGCATACATAGAGGAAAAGCTGCGCGCCACATGGTCTCCGGAGCAAATTGCCTGTACGCCTTGCGAATTGAAACTGCCCAGCTGGCGAACAATCTACCGCTGGATCTACGACAAGTATTTAGTACACGGGAATCTAAAAGTGTTGCGCCGCAAAGGAAAGACCCACGGCGTAAAAGAGACGCGCGGCAAGTATAACAAAGGAAAATCCATTAGAAAGCGGGACAAGCAGGTATATAAAAGACAGGACGCCGGTCATTGGGAAGCGGATACAGTTGTCAGCGGTTTGGGAAAAAGCAAGGCGTGCTTTGTGACGCTGGCCGAAAGAAAAACTCGTTACTATATTGCCCTGAAACTGCCGGACAAAAAGGCTGCTACGGTTGAAGATGGTATTGTCAAGCTATTGTCCCAGTTTCCCGCACAGCTTGTAAAAAGCATCACCTGTGACAGAGGTACAGAGTTTGCCAACTGGGCAAACATAGAGAGACGCCTTAACTGTGATGTCTATTTTGCCGATCCGTACTGTGCTTGGCAAAAGGGAACAAATGAAAACAGCAACGGCTTATTGAGAGAATTCTACCCGAAAGGCAGGAATCTTTCTCGGGTTGCTCCAGCTACACTAAAACGAAACCTGGCGTTGATTAACACCAGGCCTCGTAAGGTATTAGGTTTTCAATCTGCTGCCGATTTGTGGGCTTCTGAACTTGCTAATTGTTGCACTTAGTTTGACAATTCACTAAAGAAAACCACGCGATAGTCGCGTGGTTCAAAAAAGCTTAAGCGATCAGAAAAAAGCGAGAGGAGCAAAAGCGCCTACCCTTTGCAAGGGTAAGCGGCTAAGCGGGTGAGTGGGAAGTCAATGCCACATTTTGCCACGGAAAGAGGATGCGGCCAATTCGCGTGGCTGCAAGGTCTGCTCTTCTCAAAACCAAAGCCGCGCAAAGGGGGTCAAGGGACCATGGGTCCCTTGCGGCGTTTCTTTGGTGACTTTCTTTCCGCTGGTGGAAAGAAAGTTACCCGTCGGCGACAGGACAAGGTCGCAGCACGGCAGGGAGTCCGTGAGCGACAGCGCCGAGGACAATCCCCCAGTCACGGTTTGCACCGTGACAGAGTTGGCCCACCGTTGCGTCCGCCAATCGGCTGGCGTAACGGTGTCGGTAGAAAAAACGAATTGAGACTTCTTTCGCCGCAAGCGGCGAAACTCTACGAGGTTGTGCTTTTGGATAGAAAGAACAGGGAGGCTTTGGTGCGCTTATCCCCCGAACACGGCGAAGTGCATCAAAAAGGCGTTGGCCACGCCCAGGGTGATACCGGCCAGCACCTGCAGCGGCGTGTGGCCCACCAGCTCCTTGAGGTCGATGTCCACAATGTCCTGCTTTAAGAGCTTTTCAAACTGCTCCACCATGTCGTTGATGACCACCGCCTGCTTGCCGGCCTCCTGCCGCACGCCCATGGCGTCGTGGCAGACGATGATGGCCAGGATCGCGCACACGGCAAACTGGAAAGAGCCGCAGCCGCACCGCAGCGCTGTGAACACGGCAAGGCTGGACACGGTGGCGCTGTGTCCGCTGGGCATGCCGCCGTCACCAAACAGCCGCTCCCAGTCCAGTTTTTTGTTCACGCAGGCGTTGATGATCACCTTGATCACCTGGGCGATGAACCAGGAAGAACAGCTGGTGATGAGGAAGGGGTTGGTCACAAGCTCCTTGAGCCAGTTCATAGGCGTTGCTCTCCTTACGCATTTTTGTTCTTTTTGTCATTATAGCATACATTCCCCCGGCTATGCAAAGGAAAAAGGCGGTATTTCATGGGAAATACCGCCTTTTTTTCTTAAGAATTTTTGAAGTTCGCTTTAATCCGCGTTCTCCGGCCCCTCCGCCCCGTCCAGGGCCAGCAGCTTGAGGGCCAGCAGCGTGTGGAACGCGCCGCTGAGGGCATGCTCCATCACCATATTGCCTGCAGCGGCGTCGGCCTGGGGCGCGGCGTCCAGCTCCCGCGCCGCCTGCTGCAGCGTTTGGGTGAAGTGCTGCTGCGTGCGGCGGAACTTCTGGCAGTAGTCGGCGTAGAGGGCGCGCACCTGAGGCTCGGCCAGCCCCATGGGCAGCAGCTGCGCGATCTGGGAAATGCTCAGCGACAGCTTCAGCGTCAGAATGATGAGCAGATAGGCGATGTGGACGCGGCCGTACTTTTTCTTCACCGGCGGCGGCATCAGCTTCAGGCGCACGTAGTTGTTGATGGTGCTGGCGGTGACGAAGCTGTCCTTGCCCTCCGCCGGCGCGGGGATGAAGTCCAGATACTGCTGTAAAATCACGATCACCTGGTCCATATACAGGCCGAAATCCGGAATACTCTCCCACGCGGGCAGGGCGTAGCCGTCCACATAGGTCTCCCAGCGCTGCAGCTTGGCCGCCACCCACGCCTTGTCGTATGCCATGGCGCCCACCTCCTTGTCGTTTTTGTCAGTATACCACACTGACTGTGCATAATGCAATAAAAACGAGATAAAATAATTCTTGACCAAGATGATATAATATGCTATATTAGGTCTAAAGATACAGGCAACAAGGAGGAACGGCCATGACCGGATCATTCTATCTCTACGGTGACTCTCTTTTGAAGGCCACGGTGCCGGACGAGGAGTTTCGCTATCATTTTCACGCGCCGGAGCTGCTCTCGGGCCATCCGGAGGTGGTGAGCCGGGCCATGATGGGGGCCACGGTGCGTAAGGGGCTGCAGCTGGTGCAGCGGGACGCCTCCCGCGGTCTGGACGCCCGGTACGCCCTGGTGGGCTACGGCGGCAACGACAGCGATTTTGACTGGCAGGCCATTTCCGACGATCCCGGCGCGGAGCACAAGCCGAAAACGGAGCTGCCGGAGTTCCGCCGCCTGCTGGGGGAAACGGTGGAGCTGCTGCGGCAAAAGGGGGTGCAGCCGCTGCTGATGACGCTGCCGCCCATTGACGCGGAGAAGTACCTGCGCTTTATCTGCCGCGGCGGCGCGGACCGGGGTCGTATTCTCAGTTGGCTGGGGGACTGCCAGATGATCTACCGCTATCAGGAGCTGTATTCTGACACGGTCTCGGCGGTGGCGGCGGAGCACGGTGTTCCCCTCATTCCGGTGCGCCGCGCCTTTTTGTGGGATCTGAACTATTGCCGCATGATCTCTGCCGACGGCATCCATCTGAATCTGGAGGGCTACCGGCGGCTGTTCGGCACCATTGCCGACTGGGCGCGGGAGCATCTGGCGTGAGCGCGCCCCGGCCCATGCAGCGCATAGCTCACAAGGCAGCCTATCACCACAAAAAAAGAGAAGCCATACGGCTTCTCTTTTTTTGTGCTTTGTTTTTCTCAGCCCAGGGTCTTGACCCACTGGCCGTACTTGGCGATGTTGGCGTCGCGCTGGGCGGCGTTGTCACCCTTTGTCAGCACGTAGACCTTGATCTTGGGCTCGGTACCGGAGGGGCGCACCAGGATCACGGTGCCGTCAGCCAGCTCAAAGCGCAGCACGTTGGAGCCGGAGAGCTCCATGGTGCTCTTCTCGCCGCTCTTGCAGTCGATGACGGAGCCGTCCTTGTAGTCCTTGCGGACCGCCACGTCCACGCCGGCGATCTGGGCGGGGGGATTCTCCCGCAGGCTCTTCATGAGAAGCGCCATCTTCTCCAGACCGTCCAGACCCGGCATCACCAGGTTGTGGGTCTGCTCGCCGAACCAGCCGTACTTCTCGTACAGGCCCTGCAGCGCGTCATACAGCGTCTTGCCCTGGGTGGCGTACCAGGCGGCCATTTCGGTGATGATGAGGGAGGCGGTGACGGCGTCCTTATCGCGCACGAAGTCGCCCAGCATGTAGCCGTAGGACTCCTCATAGCTCATGATGACCTTGCCCTCGCCGCTCTCTTCCAGGGCGTTCTTCTTCTCGGCCATGAACTTGAAGCCGGTGAAGGTGTCAAAGCAGGCCACGCCGTTGCTCTCGGCCACCTTGCGGGCCATCTCGGTGGTGACGATGGTCTTGAGGACCACGGGATTTGCGGGCATGGTGCCGGCGCGCTTCATAGCGCCGATGACGTAGTCCACCAGCAGCACGCCGGTCTGGTTGCCGGTAACGGGGATGAAGCTGCCGTCCTTGGCGCGGACCATGATGCCCACGCGGTCGCTGTCGGGGTCGGTGCCCACGATGAAGTCGGCGCCCACCTTGTTGGCCAGGTCGATGGCCAGATAGAAGCCCTCGGGGTTCTCGGGGTTGGGGGAAGCCACGGTGGGGAAGTCACCGTCGATGACCATCTGCTC
>SVMH01000064.1 GCA_015067525.1 Oscillospiraceae bacterium
GCTGGGGTGCAGAGCGATGGCCAGGTTGCCGGGCAGGGTCCAGATGGTGGTGGTCCAGATGACGAAGTTCAGCTTCGACTGATCCAGATGGCTCAGCTTGCCCAGATCGTCATGCATGGGGAACTTGACATACACGGTGGTGCAGGGATCGTCCTTGTACTCGATCTCGGCTTCGGCCAGAGCGGTCTCGTCGTGGGCGCACCAGTACACGGGCTTGAGGCCCTTGTAGATGTAGCCCTTCTTGTACATCTCGCCAAAGACCTTGACCTCGGCGGCTTCAAAGCCCTTGTCCATGGTCTTGTAGGGGTGCTCCCAGTCGCCCACCACGCCCATGCGCTTGAAGCCGGCCATCTGCAGCTGGATATACTTCTCAGCGTAAGCCTCGCAGGCACTGCGGAAGTCGGCCACGCTCATGGCCTTGTGGTTGAGCTTCTGCTCTTTGATGATGGCGGACTCGATGGGCATACCGTGGTTATCCCAGCCGGGGATGTAGGGGGTGTAGTAGCCGCGCATGGCGTAGCTGCGGGTGATGAAGTCCTTGATGGACTTATTCAGGGCGTGACCCATGTGGATGTTGCCGTTGGAGAAGGGAGGGCCGTCGTGCAGAGAGAACAGGGGCTTACCCTCGTTCTTTTTCAGAAGCTCGGTGTACAGATCGATCTCTTCCCAGTGCTTGAGCATGTCGGGCTCGCGCATAGGCAGGCCGGCACGCATGGGGAAGCCGCTCTTGGGCATGTTCAGGGTTTTCTTCATGCTGTGATTCCTCCGTGTATGATAAAATTTCTATGATCTCAAAAATAAAAACGCCTTTGCCTCTTTTGTAAGAGACAAAGGCGCGTTCAATCCTCTGCGGTACCACTCTTGTTGCCGCCAAAGGCGGCCGCTCAGTCCCACCAACCGTGGGCGAGGGGAGGTAACGGTCCTCTTTCCGTCTGCGCTTACTGTGCTTTTCGGCGCCGCAGCTCCGGGGTGATGTTCACACTTGCCCGATCTCCGCCTTGCACCAAACGGCGGCTCTCTGTGCATCGGAAGAAGCGCTACTTGTCCCCATCATCGCTTTTTTCATTATACCAGAAACATATTAACCACTTTGCACCCGTTTGTCAACGGGAAAAAAGGGCTTTTTTCAATAAAATACAGCGCTTATGCCTGCAGCACACGCAGCAGACCGTAGCCGCCCATGAAGATCATCACAACGGCCATCACTGCGAGAATGATATACAGCACATCCTGGAACTTGCTGTCGGGACTTTTGGTGTAGCGGCGCATATAGAACAGGATGCCGCAGCACACACCGATGACGATGGTGGCGATTTGACCGAAGATCAGGCTCTCCTTCATCACCGTGTTCATCAGCACCAGAATGCCCACCAGCACCACGAAGATAATGGCCATGGTGACGCTCACCCAAGTGGGCAGCTGGTTGCGTACCACCTTGCCCTTGGCCTTGGCGGCCTCGGCTTCCTTCTTGGCGGCGGCATAGCCCTTGTAGTTGGAGCCGTTCTTCTTCTGATGCACGTTCTTATTGGGGTTGCCCTTGGCCTTGCGGATCTCCGCCTGACGCTGATCGTAGTTGTTGGGATCGTAGTTGTTCTTAGCCATGATATATTCTCCTTCGTCAATTGGTTGCGTTTTCATTCAAATACTGCCGCAGCAATGCAAAGGCGGTGTCTGCAGCCTGCTGGCGGATAGCGGCGCGGTCGCCGTCAAAGCGGAAAAGGAAGCTGTGAGTGCCGTCGGGTGCGGCCAGCGCCAGATACACGGTGCCCACCTCGTTGCCGCGGTCGTCGCGGTCGGGGCCGGCCACACCGGTAACGGATACGGCCAGATCTGCGCCGGTGATGCGCCGCACGCCCTCGGCCATAGCCCGGGCAACGGGGGCGGACACAGCGCCAAATTCGTCCAAAAGTGTCTGGGGCACGCCCAGCACGTCACGCTTGACGTCGTTGGTGTAGCTGACTACGCCGCCGCGGAACACGGCAGAAGCGCCGGAAAGGTCGGTGATGCGCTTGGCGATGAGGCCGCCGGTGCAGCTCTCGGCGGCGGCAAAAGTCATGCCGCGGGAGCGCAGCTCGTTGAGCAGAAGCTGCTCCACTAAAATGCCGTCCATAGTCATCAATAGCGGATCTTTACCATCTCGCGCTCTGCCATGGCCCGCTGGCACAGACCTTCAATGTCCAGCACGGCCTCCATCTCGCGGACCTCTTCCACGTTGGGCTTGGTCTTGGGATGGCGGGGGGTGAAGACGGTGCAGCAGTCCTCGTAGGGCAGGATGGAGGTGTCAAAGGTGCCGATGTGGCGTGCGATGCGGACGATCTCCTCCTTGTCCATGCCGATGAGGGGGCGCAGGACGGGCAGGTCGGTCACGTCGCCGCTGACGCGCAGGGCGTCCATAGTCTGGCTGGCCACCTGACCCAGGCACTCGCCGGTGACAAGGGCCTTGCACTTGAGCTCCTTGGCCAGCATGTCGGCAAGGCGCATCATAAAGCGGCGCATGATGAGGGTGAAGTGATCCTCGGGGCAGTTGCGGCGGATCTCCTCCTGGATCTCGGTGAAGGGGATGATGAACACGGTGAGACGGCCGCACCACGGCGTCAGATCGCGGGCCAGCTGCAGCACCTTTTCCCGCGCCTGATCGGAGGTGTAGGGGGGAGAGGCGAAGTGGATCATCTCCAGCTTCACGCCGCGCTTGGCCATCATGTAGCTGGACACGGGGGAGTCGATGCCGCCGCTGAGCAGGGACACCGCGTTGCCGCCCATGCCGATGGGCAGGCCGCCGGCGGCGGGCTCGGCGGGGCCGTGAACGTAGGCGGCGTCCTCACGGATCTCCACAAAGACGGTCAGTTCGGGGTTGTGCACGTCAACCTTCGTGTCGGGGAAGGCCTCGGCCAGATGGCCGCCCACGTACTGGCTCAGCTGGATAGAGCCCATGGGGAAGCTCTTGTCGGCGCGCTTGCTCTCCACCTTGAAGCTGCGGGCTGCGCGCATGGCGTCACCGAGGTAGGTCTTGGCCGTTTCCAGAATGGCATCTTTATCCTTCTCGCAGGGCAGGGCACGGGCCACGGAGATGATGCCGAAGATCTGCTTGCAGGCGGCCACGGCGGCGCCCACGTTGCAGGTGGGCTCGGCGGGCTCCACATAGATGGTGCTCTGCTTGGAGTAGATCTTGAATTTGCCGAAGCGGCTGACGCGGCGGCGGATGTTGCTCATGAGTTTCATTTCAAAGCTGCGGCGGTTCAGGCCCTTGAGGACCACTTCGCCCAGCTTGCAAAGGATCATTTCCTGCATGGGTGATTGTCTCCTTGTCTTGTATGGTGAAGGTTATTTCAACACGTTATTGCTTCTGTACTGGATGGCTTCGGCCAGATGGCCGGCGCCGATCTGCTCGCAGCCCTCCAGATCTGCGATGGTGCGGGCCATGCGCAAAATGCGGTCGTGGCTGCGGCCGGTGAGGCCCAGGCGGTCAAAGGCGTTTTTCATCAGCTTTTCGCCTGCTGCGTCCAGCGCGCAGTATTGGCCGATCATGGCCGGCGTCATATAGGCGTTGCAGGTGACGGAGGTGCCGGCGAAGCGGCGTTTCTGCAGCTCGCGGGCGGCGTTGACTCTGGCGCGCACCTGCGCTGAGGTTTCCGGTGCTTCCCGCCGGCGCATGGCCTCGTATTCCACCGAGGGAACTTCGATATGCATGTCGATGCGGTCAAGGAGCGGGCCGGAGATGCGGCGCATGTAGTGCTCTACCTGACTTTCCGAGCAGGTGCAGCGGCCGGAGGGATGGCCGTACCAACCGCAGCGGCAGGGATTCATGGCGCACACCAGCATGAAGCGGCTGGGCAGTGTCAGCGAGCCGGACACGCGGGTGATGGTGAGGCAGCCGTCCTCCAGCGGCTGGCGCAGCGTTTCCAGCGCCGCCTTGTCAAACTCGGGCAGCTCGTCGAGGAACAGGATGCCGTTGTGGGCCAGCGAGATCTCGCCCGGGCGGGGAACGGTGCCGCCGCCGGAGAGGGACACGGGCGATGCGGTGTGGTGGGGACTGCGGAAGGGCCGCTGGGTGATGAGGGGATGGCGGGCGTCGGTCATCCCGGCCACGGAGTAGACCTCCGTGGTCTGGAGGGATTCTTCCCGCGTCATGTCGGGCAGAATGGAGGGCAGGCGGCGGGCCAGCATGGATTTGCCGGAGCCGGGGGATCCCATCAGCAGCACGTTGTGTCCGCCGGCAGCAGCGATCTCCAGCGCGCGTTTCACATTTTCCTGACCCATTACGTCGGCAAAATCGGGAGCGGCCGGTGTGTGGTTGGGATCGGGTGTCCAGCTCTTGGCGGGCGTGATGGGTGCCTCGCCCCGCAGATGCAGCACCAGCTGGGACAAGGTCTCCACACCATAGACGGTGATGTCGCCGGCCAGCGTGGCTTCGGCGGCGTTCTCCGCCGGAACATAGAGCTGGCGGATGCCGCAGCGTGCGGCGTGGAGCGCCATGGGCAGTACGCCGGCAATGGGGCGCAGCGCACCGGACAGGCTCAGCTCGCCGATAAAAGCGGCGTCGGCAGGGAGGGAGCGGATCTCCTCCGACGCGGTCAGAATACCCAGTGCGATGGGCAGGTCATAAACGGTGCCCTCCTTGCGCTGGCTGGCCGGCGCCAGATTCACGGTGATGCGGCTGACGGGGAACTTGGCGCCGCAGTTCTTCACCGCAGCGCGGACACGCTCGCGCGCTTCGCGCACGGCGGCGTCGGGCAGGCCCACCACGTCGAAGGCGGGCAGACCGCCGGAGAGGAAGCACTCCACGTTCACTTCGTAGCCGCTCAGGCCCGTCAGGCCCAGAGAGCGCACACTCACCACCATTTTCCCACACTCCTTTCGCCGCTGAGAATACAAGTACAGCTTATCTTATCACAAAAGTGGAAAACTGGAAACAGATTTATGAAAAAAGAGGGAAATTTTCTGCGCCGCAGCCGCCGCTTTGCGGGAAAAGCGGCCCTTTTAGAGAAAAAGTGTAAAAATGCCGTGAGAAATTTTGTGCACCATGAAGAAAAACTCAAAAAGTAGGAAAAATGACAAAAATGCCGTTTACATGCTTGACTGATTGTGATAATATAGACAATGCTGGTATTCCGTGCGAATATCAGATAAAGTATACAAAGTTCCGGCAGGAGAACGGAACTTGTGATAATTAAGGAGGCTCGTTTTATGGCAAGAAAAATGAAGTCCATGGATGGTAACAACGCCGCCGCTCACGTGTCTTACGCGTTCTCGGAGGTCGCTGCGATCTATCCCATCACCCCTTCCAGCCCCATGGCTGACTTTGTGGACCAGTGGTCCGCCAACGGTCTGAAGAACATCTTCGGCACCCAGGTCAAGGTTGTCGAGATGCAGTCCGAGGCCGGTGCCGCCGGTGCTGTGCACGGTTCTCTGGGCGCCGGTGCCCTGACCACCACCTACACCGCATCTCAGGGTCTGCTGCTGATGATCCCCAACATGTACAAGATCGCTGCCGAGCAGCTGCCTTGCGTGTTCCACGTCAGCGCCCGTACCGTTTCCACCCACGCTCTGAACATCTTCGGTGACCACAGCGACGTTATGGCCTGCCGCCAGACCGGCTTTGCCATGCTGTGCGAAGGCAACGTGCAGGAAGTCATGGACCTGAGCCCCGTGGCTCATCTGTCCGCTCTGTCCGGCAAGGTGCCCTTCATCAACTTCTTTGACGGTTTCCGTACCTCTCACGAGATCCAGAAGATCGCTGTTTGGGACTACGCCGATCTGGCCGACATGTGCGACATGGACGCCGTGGCCGAGTTCCGCAAGCATGCGCTGAACCCCGAGCATCCTCATATGCGCGGCAGCCATGAGAATGGCGATATCTTCTTCCAGCACCGTGAGGCCTGCAACAGCTACTATGCCAAGCTGCCCGAAGTGGTGGAAGGCTACATGGCCAAGGTCAACGAGAAGCTCGGCACCAACTATCAGCTGTTCAACTACTATGGCGCTCCCGACGCTGACCGCGTCATCGTTGCCATGGGTTCCATCTGCGACGTGGCTGAGGAAGTCATCGACTACCTGAACGCCCACGGCGAGAAGGTTGGCCTGGTCAAGGTCCGCCTGTACCGTCCCTTCGCTCCCGAGAAGCTGATCGCTGCCATCCCCGCTACCGCCAAGAAGATCGCTGTTCTCGACCGCACCAAGGAGCCCGGCTCCCTGGGCGAGCCCCTGTATCAGGATGTCGTCACCGCTCTGGCCAACGCTGGCATGAACGACGTGGTCGTCACCGGCGGCCGTTACGGTCTGGGCTCCAAGGATACGCCTCCTGCTTCCGTGTTCGCTGTTTACAGCGAGCTGAAGAAGGATGCTCCCAAGCGCCAGTTCACCATCGGCATCGTGGACGACGTGACCAACCTGTCTCTGGAAGAGGACAAGAACTGCCCCAACACCGCTGCAGCCGGCACCATCGAGTGCAAGTTCTGGGGTCTGGGCGGCGACGGTACCGTCGGTGCCAACAAGAACTCCATCAAGATCATCGGCGACCATACCGACAAGTATGTTCAGGCTTACTTCCAGTATGACTCCAAGAAGACCGGCGGCGTGACCATCAGCCACCTGCGCTTCGGTGACAG
>SVMH01000012.1 GCA_015067525.1 Oscillospiraceae bacterium
TTCGAAAGTAGTGGGCATCATCACGCCCTGGCGCTGCTCGCAGAACACCCATACGTTCTTGAAGGCGCCGATATCAGCACTATTAAAAGCCATTTTTCTTTCTCCTTCCTCTTAGATGATGTGCTTGGCGGCCAGGATGCCTGCCAGCTTGTCGGTGGTCTCCTTGCCATCGCCGTCCAGCATCATGCCCACGCCCTTCTGGGGAGGCGTGAAGGAGGTCAGAATGTTGGTGGGAGAACCTTCCAGACCGATGGTGCTCTTGTCGATCAGGGGATGATCCTTCAGAGTCTCATAGGTCATGACGGTCATAGGCTTATGATAGGCATCCAGAATGCCGCGGATATTCATATAGCGGGGATTGTTCAGCTCCTTGACGCAGGTGATCACGCAGGGAGTCTGCACCTTCAGCGTCATATAGCCGTCTTCCAGCATGCGCTTGACGGTCAGAACGTTGTTATCCTTCTGGATCTGCGCAGCGTAGGAAACCTGGGGCAGATGCAGCTTCTCAGCGATCTGAGGGCCGACCTGAGCGGTATCGCCGTCGATGGCCTGACGTCCGGCCAGGATGATATCCTCGGCCTCCACACCGTAGGTGTCGATAGCGGCGGCCAGGATCTGGGAGGTGGCATAGGTGTCGGAGCCGCCGAACTCACGGGCGGTGACCAGCACGCCTTCGTCCACGCCCATGGCCATCAGCTCACGCAGCATGCCCTCGGCAGGAGGGGGACCCATGGTAAATGCGACGACCTTGCAGCCCAGCTCATCCTTCAGGGCCAGAGCGGCCTCAACAGCATTTCTGTCATCGGGGTTGATGATGGTCTGCATGCTGGCACGGTTCAGGGTGCCATCGGGGTTCACGGCCACCTTGCCGGAGGTATCGGGAACCTGCTTCACTGTTACCAAAATCTTCATTTTCCTTTTCCTCCTTACAGACCCATATTGGCAGAGATGACGATGCGCTGGACTTCGGAAGTACCCTCATAGATCTCGGTGATCTTGGCATCGCGCATCATGCGCTCCATGGGATAGTCCTTCGTGTAACCGTAGCCGCCGAACATCTGCAGGGCCTTGGTCGTAGTCTTCATGGCATGTTCGGAAGTGAACAGCTTGGCCATAGCGGCCTCCTTGGTGTAGCGCTTGCCTTCGCTCTTCAGCACAGCGGCCTGATAGGTCAGCAGGCGGCCTGCCTCACAGCCCAGCTCCATGTCAGCCAGCGTGAACTGGGTATTCTGGAACTTGGAGATCGGCTTGCCGAACTGAACGCGGCCCTTCGTATAGTTGATCGCCTCGGCCAATGCGCCCTCGGCAATACCCAGAGCCTGTGCAGCGATGCCGATACGGCCGCCGTCCAGAGTCTGCATGGCGATGGAGAAGCCTTTGCCCTCTCTGCCCAGCATGTTTTCCTTGGGAACGATGCAATCCTGGAACACGATCTCAGCCGTGGGGGATCCGTGCAGACCCATCTTTTCCTCGTGCTTACCCACGGAGAAACCGGGGAAGCTGCTCTCCACGATGAAAGCAGAGATGCCCTTGGTACCCTTGGTCTTGTCGGTCATGGCAAACACCACAAACACATCGGCCACATAGCCGTTGGTGATGAAGACCTTGGAACCGTTCATCACATAGTGATCGCCTTCCAGACGTGCCTCGGTCTGACCCTTGGAGGCATCGGAGCCGGCGTTGGGCTCGGTCAGAGCAAAGGCGCCCACCTTATGTCCCGTGGTCAGCATGGGCAGGTACTTTGCCTTCTGCTCTTCGGTGCCGTGGGTCATGATGGGGTCGCAGCACAGGCCGTTGTGGGTCGCCACAATGTCGCCGGTGGAAGCGCACTGCTTGCTCAGCTCTTCAATGGCGATGGCACTGGCCAGCGGATCGGCACCGGCGCCGCCATACTCGCGGGGGACGCACATACCCATGACGCCCAGGTCGAACAGCTTTTCAATGTTTTCGCGCGGATACTGACAGGTACGGTCCGTCTCAGCGGCGATGGGCTTGACTTCATTCTCGGTGAACTCCGCCATCATTTTGCGCACCAGCAGGTGCTCTCTGCTCAGATTAAAATCCATCATATTTCTCCTTTTCCTTTGGTGAAATGATTACTTGACGCCGGCAATATTGGGGGCCAGCTTTTTTGTTCTGAATACCGCGTCTTTTCCTTATTCGTCAGCCAGACCCATCTTCTCTTCGCGGAAGATGCGCGCATCCATCAGCTTCAGGTCTTCGGCGATCACGGGGGTGAACTCCATCTGGTCCAGAATGTCCTTCTGCAGGTCCACGCCGGGGGCGATCTCAATGAGGGTCACACCCTCGGGGCGCAGCTGGAACACGGCGCGCTCGGTGATATACAGCACCGGCTGGCCCACCTTGTTGGCGTAGGTGCCGGAGAAGGTGATGTGCTCCACTTCACGGACGAACTTCTTCTTCTCGCCCTCCTGCAGGATCTTCAGCTGGCCGTCAGCCACCTCCACCTTCAGACCCTTGGCGGTGAAGGTGCCGCAGTAGCAGACCTTCTTGGCGTTCTGGGTAATATCCACAAAGCCGCCGGCGCCGGCCAGACGGGTGCCAAACTTGGAGACGTTCAGGTCACCGTTGGGTGCCGTCTCGGCCAGACCCAGGAATGCGATATCCAGACCGCCGCCCTGATAGAAGTCGAACTGCACGTTGTGCTCCAGAATGGCCTCGGCATTGGCCGAAGCACCGAACTGCGGACCGGACAGCGGTACACCGCCGATGGGGCCGGCCTCAACAGTCAGCGTCATCTTATCGGAGATGCCCTCTTCCGCGCAAACATTGGCGATCTGCTCGGGCATGCCGGTGCCCAGATTGACGATCGCGTTATCGGGCAGCTCCATCGCAGCGCGGCGGGCGACCACCTTGCGCTGGTTCAGGGGGATCGCGGGGATCGCGTCCAGAGGAATGGTGAACTCGCCGCAGGCAGAGCCGTCATACTCCATGCTGATGCACTGGGTGCTGTCCTCCGGCTCGCCGATCACAACGGCATCCACGTAGATACCAGGGATCTTGACCAGCTTGGGATCCAGCGCGCCGGCTGCCACCATGCGTTCCACCTGCACGATGACCTTACCGCCGGAGTTCTTGCAGGCCTGCGCCATGGCGGTCACATCCAGGGGGCCCACCTCACGGTGGACGGTGCAGTTGCCGCGCTCATCGCAGTAGGATGCACGCAGGAACACCACATTAATGGGGAAGGTTTTATACAGCAGGCGCTCCTGACCTTCGATCTCGATCAGCTTGACCAGATCTTCCTTGGTCACGTCGTTCAGCTTGCCGCCGCCGTTGCGGGGATCGGCAAAGGTATACAGGCCCACATGGGTGATGGTGCCCAGATTATGCGCCGCGATATCGCGGTACATATGGGTGATAACGCCCTGAGGCAGGTTATATGCCTCGATCTTGTTCTCCAGAGCCAGCTTGCCAAGGCCCGGTGCGCGGTCCCAGTGACCGCCCACCACGCGCTTGACCATGCCTTCATGGGCAAAGTGGTCGCCGCCGGAGCCGGGCATCTGGCGATAGCCCTGACCGGCTGCATAGAACAGCGTCAGATCACGGGGAGCACCGGTCTCCACAAAGCGCTTTTCCAGCGCCTTGGACAAGGTTTCGGGGCAGGCGCAGCTAACAAAACCGCCGGTAGAGATGGTGTCTCCATCTTTCACCATCATGACAGCCTCTGCTGCAGAAAGTACGCGAACTTTTCTCATGCTTTTTCCCTCTTACTTGTTTTCAAACACGGCAGGACGCTTCTCCAGGAAGGCGCCCATGCCCTCTTTCTGATCCTGAGTGGCAAAGCACATGGCGAACAGCTCGTTCTCCAGGGCGATGCCGTCATCAATATCCATCTGCATGCCGCGGTCGATGCAGGCCTTGGCATACTTCACGGCGATGGGTGCATTTTTGGTAAAGGATTTTGCCATTTCGATGGCGCCGGGCAGCAGCTCCTCGGGAGCGTACACGGCGTTGACCAGACCGATCTTCTCGGCTTCGTCAGCCTTGATCATCTTGCCGGAGTAGATCAGTTCCTTGGCCTTGCCGATGCCCACGCGGCGGGGCAGACGCTGGGTGCCGGAGAAACCGGGGGTGATACCCAGGCCCACTTCGGGCTGGCCGAACTTGGCCTTCTCGGAGGCCAGAATGATGTCGCAGGAGAGGGCCAGCTCACAGCCGCCGCCCAGAGCGAAACCGTTGACGGCAGCGATGGTGGGGATCTCCAGCTTTTCGATGCGGCGCATCAGAGCGCTGCCGCGCTGACCCCAGCGGCGGCCGCCGTCCAGCGTCAGAGGCTTCTGCTCACCGATGTCGGCGCCGGCCACGAAGGAGCGGCCTGCACCGGTAATGATCAGCGCACGCAGCTCCAGATCGCGCTCCACCTCACCGATGAGCTGCTCCAACTCGGAGATGACCGTGGAGTTGAGGGCGTTGAGAGCCTCGGGGCGGTCGATGGTCAGCACGCCGATGGCGTCTTCCTTGGTATACTTGATGGTCTGATACATAGCTGCTCCTCCTTATGAGCCGGGCGTTCCCGTCAATCCATGACCAGCATGGCCTTGCCCGGTGTTCCGCCCATAGCATTCAATTCTTCAAATCCCTTCTGCACCTGGGCAAAAGGTATCTTTCTGGTAATAAACTTCTTTACATTGATCTTCCCTGCCGCCACCGCATCCAGCACCTGCACAAATTCCTCGGGGAAATGTCCCTTGGTGCCCTTCCAGACCACTTCTTTCAAAATGAGGTCGTTGTAGCGGATGGCCATCTCTTCTCCCCTGTGCAAGGCAACAGAGGTGAAGCATTTTCTTGCCCGCACATCCTCTCGGAAGGCGTGGGCAATGGCGCCGTTCACCGCCGCGGCCACGCCGCAGCAGTCGAACACCACATCAAAACCGCCGCCCGACAGCGCCTGATACTGAACAAACAGATCCTCTGCCGCCGCATCCAGCACATGGTCGGCGCAGCGGAAGTCGCGGATCACATCCCGCTTCTCCGGCACGATCTCGGTGATGACCACCAGCTCCGCGCCCTTGCTGCGGCACCACTCCGCCGTGGAGCAGCCGATGATGCCGCCGCCCAGCACCAGTACCTTGTCGCCGGGGCGGACGTCGGTGCGGTTGACGGCGTGCAGCGTCACCGCCAGCGGCTCCAGCAGCGCGCCTTCTTCGTTGGACACGTTTTCCGGCAGACGGAAAAAGCTGCCGGGGAACCAGGTGGTGTAACGGCTGTAGGCGCCCGGGTGGCTCAGATCGCCGCCCTTCCACGTGTATACCTTGCGGTTGGTGCAGCCGTCATAGTCGCCGCGCAGGCAGGCGTCACAGTGTCCGCAGAATTCGCCGCGGATGTTCTGGGTGTAACCGGCCACCCGGTCGCCGATCCGGAGATCACTGTTCCCCGGATCGACGACGGTGCCGGCAAATTCATGTCCTAAAACCTGTCCTACATGGTTTTCGCCTTCCAGCCACCAGTCCATGTCCGTTCCGCAGATGCCCACGTGGGTCACCTTCACCAGCGGCGTGCCGCTGACACGGAACTCCTCGTCCACCAGACGGAACTGCCGTTTACCGGCCAGAACAGCGCAGGTGTTTTTCATGTCCCTCTCTCCTCAAAAGCACTCGCGGTAGACCCGCTCCATCAGCTCAAGATCCATGGGCACATAGGCGTTGCTCAAAAGACGCTGCTGGTTGGTCTCCACGCTCTTGGGAAAGTCCACCATGTCCTGTTGGGTAAAGCCCACCTCGCGCAGCGGGCGCAGGGGCAGGATCTTGGCCAGCAGGGCGTTGAGCTCGTCGATGGCGTCCTCCACCTTGCAGCCGGTGATGCGGGCGATCATTTCCTTGAACTTCAGCAGCTCGCCATTGGGATCGTACTCATCATAGATGCGCAGGATGGAGCCGAACAGCATGCAGTTGCTCTCGCCGTGCGGCACATGGTAGGCTCCGCTGAGAGGATAGCTCATGGCGTGCACGGCGCCGCAGCCCGCCTTCAGGAAGGCGATGCCTGCATAGAAGGAAGCCGTGACAAACTCGTCGAGATAGGCAAAGCGGGCGTCGGGGCCATTCTCCGCAATACGGAGGAAGCCCTCCACGATCATCTCCACCGCCTTCACGGAGAAGAGCTCGGAGGTCATGGTCTTGCGGGTAGGAGACAGGAACGACTCGGTGGCGTGGATCAGGGCATCGATGGCGCTGCAGGCAAAGGGTTTGTAGGGCAGCGTCTTCAAAATGTCCGGGATCAGGCAGACCTTGTCGGGGATCAGCTCATCGGAGGCAAGACCCAGCTTGGTCTCACCGCCGGTCAGCACGCCGTCCATTTCCGCCTTCACGCTGGCCACAGAGATGTTGGTGCATTCGCTGCCGGAGCCGCAGGTGGCGGGCACCGCGATCACGGCCTTTTCGCGAATCACAGGGAAGCGCTTGTAAAACAGGTTGTGCGCCGTGTCGGGACGTCGGCAGCCCAGCAGCTTGCAAAGATCCAGCGTAGCTCCGCCGCCCACAGCAATGACGCGGTCATAGCTGTCATAGGGAATGGCGTCGTACATGTTCCCGATCATTTCCTCGCTGGGTTCGCCGGAACCGAACTGTTCCCGAAATACGAAGCGGCACTTCAGGCCCAGTTCCTCCATGCAGGGGCGGTAGATGTACTTGTTGGTCACCACCACATCGCGCTCGTTCAGCCCGAACTCCTCCGCCATCTGGGCAAAGGTTTCAAACTTATACACGGTGGGCGCGAAAATGATCTCGCGCTTGTCCGCCGCCGAAGCGGCAGGTGCGGTGTTTGTCTTCTTGGTCATCTATGCTCTCCTTTACGGGTTTCTCCGGCACGGTGCGGTTATTTTCGGGTGCTTAGAAGCACTCGCGATACACGCGCTCCATCAGATCCAGATCCATGGGCACGTAGGAGTTGGTCAGCAGACGCTGCTGGTTGGCTTCCACGCTCTTGGGGAAGTCCACGATATCCTGCTCGGTGAAGCCGGCGTCACGCAGAGGACGCAGGGGCAGGATCTTGGCCAGCAGGGCGTTGAGCTCGTCGATGGCATCCTCTGCCTTGCAGCCGGTGATGCGGGCGATCATCTCCTTGAACTTCAGCAGCTCGCCATTGGGATCGTACTCATCATAGATGCGCAGGATGGAGCCGAACAGCATATAGTTGCTCTCGCCGTGAGGCACATGATAGGTGCCGCCCAGAGGGAAGCTCATGGCGTGCACGGTGGCGCAGCCGGCCTTCAGGAAGGCAATGCCGGCATAGAAGGAAGCGGTGACGAACTCGTCAAGATACTCGAAGCGGGCGTCGGGGCCGTTCTCAGCGATGCGGCGGAAGCCCTCCATGATCATCTCCATGGCCTTCACGGAGAACAGCTCGGAGGTCATGGTCTTGCGGGCGGGAGACAGGAAGGACTCGGTGGCGTGGATCAAAGCGTCGATGGCGCTGCAGGCAAAGGGCTTGTAGGGCAGGGTCTTGAGCAGGTCGGGGATCAGGCAGACCTTGTTGGGGATGATGTCGTCGGACACCAGGCCCAGCTTGGTCTCGCCGCCGGTCAGTTCGCCGTTGATCTCGGTCTTGACGATGGCCACGGAGATGTTGGTGCACTCAGAGCCGGTACCGCAGGTGGTGGGCACGGCGATAACATCCTTCTCATGGATGACGGGGAAGCGCTTGTAGTACAGGTTCTGCACGGTATCGGGACGCCGGCAGCCCAGCAGCTTGCACAGGTCCAGGATGGCGCCGCCGCCCACAGCGATGACGCGGTCATAGCTGTCGTAGGGAATGGCATCGTACATGATCTGGATCATCTCGGCGCTGGGCTCACCGGCACCGAACTTCTCCTGGAACACGAACTGGCACTTCAGGCCCAGATCCTTCATGAAGGGAGTGTAGATAAACTCGTTGGTCAGCACCACGTCGCGCTCATTCAGCTTGAACTCCTCGGCCATCTGGGCGAAGGTCTCAAACTTATAGACGGTGGGAGCAAAAACGATCTCGCGCTTGTCAGCCATCAGAGCGGCGGAAAAAGCATCCATTTTCTTTGCCATAATAATCAAATCTCCTTTTCTTATTTGCGGGCTTTGGGGGCGTTGATGCAGCGGCCGTGGCAGACGTGAGCTGCCTCCATCACCACTTCACTGACGGTGGGGTGGGGATGGACGGTGCTGCCGATCTCAGAGATGGTGCCTTCGCACTCCATCACTGCGGCCACTTCGGCGGCCAGATCGGTGGCGCGGGGACCGATGACATGGAAGCCCAGGATCTCGTCGGTGGTCTTATCGAACACGAACTTCACCAGGCCCTTGTTCTCGCCCATGGTCAACGCCTTGCCGTTGCCGCTGAGGTTGAAGATACCGGTGCCCACATCCTTGCCGGTGGCGCGGGCCTGCTCCTCGGTGAGACCCACCATGGCGGTCTCGGGATTGCAGTACACGCAGGAAGGAATGCGGTTGAGATTCAGCTGCTTGCAGGGTTTGCCGGCGATGTGATCGGCCACCAGAACGCCCTGGGCAGAGGCCACATGGGCCAGCTGCATCTTGCCGTTGATATCGCCGATGGCGTACACATTGGGTACGTTGGTGCGGCACAGACCGTCGATCTCCACGAAGCCCTTGCGATCCATCTTCACGCCCAGCTGCTCCAGGCCGATGCCGCGGGTGTTGGGTGCGCGGCCGCCGGCCATCAGCACCACGTCGCCTTCCACGGTGCCCTTGGCGCCGTCCTTAACGGAGGCGTAGTTCACCTTCAGGCCCTCTTCGATGGACTCCACGCGGACGCCCAGCACCAGCTCCACGCCGTTCTTCTTCAGTTCGGCTTCCACGAAGTCGGTGATGTCCTTGTCCAGGGGGCCCAGCACACGGTCCAGCATCTCCACCACGGTGACCTTCACGCCGAGGCGATAGTAGAAGGTGGCAAACTCAATACCGATGACGCCGCCGCCCACAATGATGATGTGCTTGGGGCAGGTGGTCATGTTGAGAAGGCCGGTGGAATCCACCACGCCGGGCAGATCCACACCCTTGATGGGGATACGGGCGGGGTTGGAGCCGGTGGCCACGATCAGATGATCGCAGCTCAGGCTCTCGCCGTTATCCAGCGCCACGGTGTGACGGTCGGTCAGGGTGGCGTGGTTTTTGAACACGGTAACGCCGTGGCTCTTCTCCAAAAAGGCAATACCGTTGCTCAGCTGCTTGGAGACGGCGTTCTTGCGCTCGATGATCTTGCCGTAGTCGAAGGTGACGCCCTCGGTGTTGACACCGAAAGCGGCGCCGTTCTTGGCCTCGTAGTACACATCGGCGCTGTGCAGCAGCGTCTTGGTGGGGATGCAGCCGCGGTTGAGGCAGGTACCGCCCAGCTCCGCCTCCTCCACCAGAGCGGTCTTCAGACCGTTCTGGCTCAGGCGGATGGCACATTCATAACCGCCGGGGCCGCCGCCCACGACGATCGCATCAAATTTCTGCATGGCACTTCCCTCCTCAGATCAGCAGCACGGGGCTCTGCAGATAGGTCTGCACCCGCTGCAGGAACTGAGCGGCCTCGGCACCGTCGATGATGCGGTGGTCGTAGCTCAGGGTCAGTGCGCACATGGGCTTGATGACGATCTCATCCTCGCCGTCCTTGCCGGTGACCACGACGGGGGTCTTGACAATGCGGCCCACCGCCAGAATGGCGGACTCGGGAGGATTGATGATGGCCACGAACTCGTCCAGGCCGAACATGCCCAGAGAGGACACGGTGAAGGTGCCGCCGTGGTAGTCATCGTTGGTCAGCGCGCCGTCACGGGCCTTGGCGATCAGGGCGGCAGACGCGTCTGCAATACCCTTCAGGCCGATGATGTCGGCATCCTTGATGACGGGCACGATCAGGCCGCCGGGCACGGATACGGCCACGCCCACGTTGACATAGTCATGGTAGACGATGTTGTCGCCGTCCACAGAGGCGTTGACGATGGGATAATCCTGCAGAGCCTTGGCGCAGGCGCGGACGATGATGTCGTTGTAGGACACCTTGGTACCCATGGCGGCGAACTGCTTGCGGGCCTCCATGGCGGCAGACATATCCACGCTGATGCGATGGTGGGTCTGGGCGTTGACCTGCTTGCTATTGAGCATATTGCGCATGATGGCCTTGCGCATACCGCTCATACGCTCGGTGCGGGTGCCGCGGACAGGAGCGACGGCAACCTCGGCAGCAGCGGGAGCTGCAGCGCCGGGCAGGTCGGCGGTGGTGATCTTGCCGCCCACGCCGGTGCCGGTGATGCCGGCCAGATCGATGCCCTGTGCCTTGGCCACGTTGGCAGCCAGAGGCGTCACGGCGGGCTTGTTGGCGATGTAGGCCTTCACGTCGCGCTCGATGACCATGCCGTCGGGACCGGAACCGGCCACAGCGGCGATGGCGATGCCGTTTTCCTCGGCGCGCAGACGGGCGCGGGGAGAGGAGAACACGCGCTCACCGGGTGCACGCTCCACGGCAACAGCGGCGGCAGCTTCCTCCGCAGCGACAGCGGCGGCAGGAGCCTCTTCGGCGGCGGCAGCGGCAGGAGCCTCGCCGCCCACCAGAGCGGAGATGTCCTCGCCGGGCTCGCCCACGATGGCGATGGGCTGGGTGATGGGCACCTCGTCGCCTTCACCGTGCAGGATCTTCAGCACGGTGCCGGTGGCGGTGGAGTCCATGGTGATGGTCAGCTTGTCGGTCTCCATCTCAAAGAGGGGAGTACCCTCGGTGGTCTGCTCGCCTTCCTTCACCAGCCATTTGGTGATGGTACCGCTTTCCATCATAAGGCCCTGCTTGGGCATAATGATTACAGAAGCCATAATCTATTTCCTTTCTCAGCGATACAGAGTCTTCTTGCAGGCGTCCACGATCTCCTTGATGCTGGGGATCACGGCCTTCTCCAGCTCCAGATTGAAGGGCAGGGGGCAGGCCTTGGCACCCAGATGGATGGGAGCAGCGTCCAGATAGGGGAACACCATCTGACCGACCTGAGAGACGACCTGAGCGCCCCAGCCGTTGTTCTGGTGAGCCTCATGAACCACCACCAGGCGGCCGGTCTTCTTCACGCTCTCAGCGATGGTGTCATAGTCGAAGGGAACCAGAGTGCGGGGGTCGATGACCTCGGCGCTGATGCCTTCCTTGGCCAGTTCCTCAGCGGCTTCCAGAGCGCGGGAAACGTACAGCAGGTTCGCCACGATGGTCACATCGGTGCCCTCGCGCTTGATGTCGGCCTTGCCGAAGGGGATCATGAAGTCGGGATCCTCGGGGACCTCGCCCTTGTTGATGTACAGAGCCTTGTGCTCGAAGAAGCACACGGGGTTGTCGTCGCGGATGGCGGTGCGCAGCAGACCTGCAGCCTCAGCGGGCGTGGAGGGGCAGGCGACCTTGATGCCGGGGATGTGCATGAACATGCTCTCCACGCACTGGGAGTGGGTGGCGGCGTTGCCGCGGCCGGTACCTTCCTGGCTGCGGATGACCAGCGGGATCTTGGCGTTACCGCCGAAGACGTAGCGGGTCTTGGCCACCTGGTTGAAGATCTGATCGGCGGCCACGAAAGCGAAGTCCCAATACATCAGCTCAGCGATGGGACGCATACCGCCGCAGGCAGCGCCCAGAGCGGCGCCGACGATAGCGGACTCGGAAATGGGCGTATTGCGGATACGCTCCGTACCAAACTCTTTATACAGGTCGCGGGTGGTGCCGAACACGCCGCCCAGCTTCTCGCAGTCCTCGCCCATGCAGAAGACCTTGTCATCACGCTGCATCTCCTGCTGGATCACCATGCGGATTGCCTGTGCATAAGTCATTTTTGCCATGATTTCGTACCCCCTTACTTAACCTTCATAAAACACGTCGTCCAGAACATGAGCCGGATCGGGCTCAGGGCTGTTCATGGCGAACTCAACAGCTTCTTCCATCTTCTTTGCCACGTCGGCGGCGATCTTGTCCAGCTCTTCCTGAGTGGCCAGACCGTTCTCGATCATATAGGCAGCAAACAGCTTGATGGGATCGCGGTTTTCCTTCCAGTATTCCACTTCCTCGCGGCTGCGGTACACCTCGGGGTCGCCGGTCCAGTGGCCGCGCCAGCGATAGGTCTTGCACTCCAGCAGCGTGGGGCCCTCGCCCTTCAGAGCGCGCTCCTTAGCGCGGGCAAATGCCTCGTACACGGCCACCACGTCGTTGCCGTCCACCACTTCGCCCACGATGCCGTAGCCGGCGGCGCGGTCAGCGATGTTCTCCACGGAAGTGGACTGCCACACGGGCACGGTCATACCGAACTGGTTGTTCTCGCAGATGTAGATGATAGGCAGCTTCCACACGGCAGCCATGTTGATGGCCTCGTGGAAGGTACCCTGGTTGGATGCGCCGTCACCAAAGAAGGCGACAGAGACGTTGGGCTTGCCCTGCATCTTCTGAGCCAGGGCGCCGCCGGTGGCGATGGGGATACCGCCGCCCACGATGGCGTTGGCGCCCAGATTGCCCTTGGAGAAGTCGGCGATGTGCATGGAGCCGGAACGGCCCTTGCAGTAACCGGTAGCCTTGCCCATCAGCTCAGCCAGAGCGCGGTCCAGCTCGGCGCCCTTGCCGATGCAGTGGCCGTGGCCGCGGTGGGTGGAAGCGATGTAGTCCTCGTCGCTCAGCTGAGCGCACACAGAGGCAGCCACGGCTTCCTCACCGGTGTACAGATGCACGCTGCCGCGCAGCTTGTTCTCGGTGAACAGCGTCCATGCCGTCTCTTCAAATGCCCGGATCTCATGCATCTTGTTGTAGATCCACAGGGCGGTTTTCTTATCGATCATTTGAAACGCACCTCCAAAAGATTTTGTTTGTTGGTTTGGTTGTTTTTTATTATTTCTCAGTGTTTCCACCGTAAATAAACCGTTGTTACGCTTCCTCCGGCCGGTAAGCCGTGGCGTTTTCCAGGATCTCCACGATGCCGGGGATATCCGGGATCTTGGCGTAGATGTTGCGGCGGTAGCCCTTGACGGGATCGTTGGCCACCATTTCGTAGACAAACACGGCGCCCATGGCCTCCACCTCGGCGCGGCACTCATCGAACCGGTCGGTGGTAAAGGCAAGATGGTTGAGGTTATCGCCGCTGGCCACCAGAGACAGGAAGTGGTAGCCCGCAGGGGTCAGGGGCTGGATGAACTCCATGGAGATCTTGTCCCCGATGGGGCACATGGCAATGCGCATCTCCAGCTTGCCCAGATCCACGCCGCCCGACCAGGACTTGGTGGGAGCGAAGATGTAGGACTTCACATCCAGCGCGCAGCCGAACTTCTCCTGCACGCTCTTGAGGCACGCTTCCACATCCTCCACGATGTAGCCGGCGTGCACTTTGGGGGTCAGCTTATCCAGAATACTCACGCTCATACCTCCTCAAACGTATTGTTCGGCAGCAGAACTGCCTTGTAGACCTTCTTTTCCAGCACGGCGTCAAAGGCTTCGTGCCACTGCTCCAGCGGCAGCTGCAGCGTGACGAAGGGCTCCAGAGACACACCCTTTTCCAGCAGTTCCATGGTGATCTTCCACGCCGAAACGCTGCTGGAATTACTGGGCACGTAGGTCACTTCCCGATCGAAGAAGCTGTCCAGACGGAAGGGCACCTTGCCGCCGAACATGCCCAGCTGCAGGTGGAAACCCATGGGGCGGATCACCTGCATGCAGGTGTCCAGCGAAGGCGTCACGCCGGTGCAGTCGCAGGTAATGTCGGCGCCGTAGGGGCTGCGGCGGTAAACTGCCGTCTTCAGTTCCTCTGCGCTCGTCACCGTCTCGTCCACGCTGCCCAGCTTCTGCGCCAGCTCCAGCTTATCGGCATCGGCCGGCAAGCCGGAGAGGATCACATACGCGCCGCGGGATTTGAAGAGGATGGAGGCCATCTGGCCCATGACACCGGGGCCGCTGACCACCACCGTGTCCCCTGCCTTCACGTCGAGGCGCTCATACACGCCGCGCACCACGCAGGCAAAGGGCTCGGCCAGCGCGTAGGAGATCTTCTGCTCCCGCGTGCGGGCGTTGGCGGGGATTTTGTACGTATACTTGGCGGGCACCACCACAAAGTTGGCCATAGCGCCGTTGCGGTGGGAGCCGATGGACTTGCGCTCACGGCACAGCGTCACAACGCCGGCAAGGCACAGCTCACACTCGCCGCAGCTATAGCAGGCCGGCAGTGTAGTGACCCAGTCGCCCACCTTCAGTTCGCCGGTGTCGCCGCAGGTCTCCACGATCTGGCCCACGTATTCGTGGCCCATCACCACCGGCATGGTCACGGAGCGCTCATCCCGCATGGCATGGATATCGCTGCCGCAGATGCTGGCTGCCAGCACCTTGACCTTGCATTCGCCCTCTTTGGGTACGGGATCGGGCAGTTCCTGCAGACCCACGCCGTCCATGCCCAGGGCGTATTTCACAAGACCTTTCATAACGTTCTCCTTTTTAGCGCATGGACTGGCCGCCGTTGACACTCAGGTTCTGGCCCGTCACGTAGTTGGCCAGGGGAGACACCAGATACAGCACGGCGTCCGCCACTTCCTGCGGCGTACCCATGCGGTCCATAGGCACATCGTAGGAGTAGACCTGGGAGCCCAGACTGTCGGTCATGCGGGAAGCGATGATGCCGGGGGAAACGGTATTGGCCGTCACGCCGCTGCTGCCGGCCAGCTTGGCCAGCACCTTGGTAAAGCAGATGAGACCTGCCTTGGAGATGGAGTAGTGGGGGCCGGCATACTTGGCGCCGCGCTCACCGGAGATGGAGCCCAGCGTCACGATGCGGCCGAAGCCGCGCTCTTCCATGCGGAAAAACAGCTCCCGGGTCAGGAAGAAGGGGGACTTGAGGTTGATGTTCATCATCTTGTCCCAGTCCGCCGGGGTAATGTCGCGGTAGGTAATGGTGTTGGTGATGCCGGCCACATTGACCAGAATGTCGATGGCGCCGCACTCACGCTCCATGGTGTCGATCAAACCGGCGAGGCCGTCGAAATCGCACAGGTCGTGCACATAGGTATGTACCGCCACCTCGAAACGGCTTTCCAAATCGGCCTTCACGGCCTCCAGCGCCTTTTCGTTGATGTCCAGCAGCACGATGGCCGCACCTTCCGCCGCCAGCGTGGCAGCGATGGTGGATGCCATCTCACCGGCGCCGCCGGTGATGAGGGCCTGACGGCCCTTGAGCATTTCTTTCATAGGTTATTTCCTCCTTAGTGCATCAGCCAACCACCGGTGACATTAAAAACCTGACCGGTGAGATAATCCGAACCATCGGAAGCCAGGAATTCGATCACCTTGGCCACATCATCGGCTTCGCCGAAGCGGTTCATAGGAATCTTAGACATGAAGTTATCGACCTGCTCGGGCGTGTAGCGGGCAGTCATAGGGGTCTTAATGATGCCGGGAGCAATGCAGTTCACATTGATGCCGTCTTCAGCAACCTCGCGTGCCAGCGAACGGCTCATGCCGATAATTGCTGCTTTGGAAGCAGAATAATGGGTATGTTTGACAGAACCAACCACGCCGGCCTGAGAAGCCATGTTGATGATTTTGCCGTACTGGTTTTCCAACATATTGGGCAGGACTGCACGGCAGAAGAACATCACGCTGTTGATGTTGATGTCCATCGTATGGGACCACTCGTCGAAGGTCATGTCCTTAAACAGACAATCCGTGTAGATGCCGGCTATATTCACCAGAATAGAAACCTTACCGAACAGCTCGAGGCATTTGTCAACGGCTGCGTTGACCTCTGCCTCAACGGTGGCGTTGCAGACATAAGGATATACAAGCTCAGACAGTCCCTCCTCGGCGATCTTTGCCATCATGCGATCCAGAGCTTCCTGACTCATATCAACTGCAAACACTTTGCAGCCTTCTTTTGCAAGGCGCACAGTAGAAGCAGTGCCCATGCCACCGGCGGCACCGGAAATAATCGCAACAGCGTTATTCAGGCCCAAAAACATGTCATTACACCCTTTCTAAAAAGCTATGCAGATCAGAACCAGCGGGCACCCTGAGGAGCCTTCTGATAGCCTTCCAGCGGGACCCAACCGGTCCACAGGAACTGGGAGATGGTCTTCTGGGTGACGCCGAAGGTGATGAACTCCTCGGGCTTCAGTGCGCCTTCCTCGTAAGCGCGGACGAACTCGGGGATCTTGTACAGCTCCTGAATGACGGAAGCGGGGATCTCGTCGTCGATGTGGCACACGCGCTCAGGATCGGCCTCGATGGTCATCTGCTGGATGCGGGCCTGCAGAGAGAAGGTCATGTCGGCACCGGCCATGGAGGTCAGGTGATGCACGCCACGCAGGCCTGCAGGCATGACCACGGCGGGAATGCCGCGCTCCTTGATGAGGCCGTACACCTTCTTGCAGATGGCGTTGCCGGCGTTGCGGATGATCTCGGGATCGATGTTGATGCGGTTATCGGTGGCGCACTCCAGCAGGTACTCGTCCAGACGGCCGCCCTGCTGCACCACGAAGATGGGCTTGGGCTGAATGCCGGCAGCTTCTGCCTTGGCGCGGCCGCGCATGTAAGCCTCGCACACGGCCATGGCCTGGGAGACGGAGAAGTTCAGCGTGGTGCACACGGCGATGCCGCGGGAAGCCAGCTCCTCCACCAGAGGCAGGGCGGACATGATGGAAGGCGTTTTGACGGAGATGTTGTCCGCCCAGGAGGCGTAGCGCAGACCCTGTGCCAGCATCTTCTCGCTGTCCATGCAGATGGTGGGGTCCAGCTGGCCCAGCGCGTAACCATGCTGGCCATTGGTAGCCTCAAACACATGGCGGAACTTGTCGGCGGCGTAGGTGGCCACCATCTGCAGCAGCGCCTCGGCGTGCTCGGCAGGAGTCAGATCCTTGGGGATCTGGTCCACCTGAGGCTGCCAGAATTCAGGCACGGCCTGCAGCGTTTTGTAAGTCAGCACGGGGTTGGTGGTCACGCCCATGGCGCCGTTCTCGATGGCGGCGTCGATCTCGGCGGGGATGGCAGAGTCATGCCAGAAACGGGTGGGGGTATTCTGCGTCAGCCACTGCAAATAGTTCATAAGATCCTCCTTATCGGTATATCTCTCGTTTGATGTTTGTTTTTTCGTCAAAACAGCCCCAGTCGGTGCCGTCGGCACAGTCTGGGGCTGTTGAAGCTGTATCGTTCACCGCATAGCAGACAAAAAATGCATCTTGATGGGTGCTTATCTACTGCGCAGCGAGCAAAAGCCAATGCCCTCAGATCATAGCACAGACGCGATTCCTTTTCAGAAAAGCGTACGGGAATCTCTCCCGCAGATATTCTTGCGTCTTACAGCTGACGCATAGCAGTGTGCTCCTCGGCGCGATAGCCGTCCAGAGACACGAAGGGGAACATACCGGCCTTGGGCAGATGCTGCCAGGGCAGGCTGGCCAGGTCGGCGGTGGAAGCGCAGCCGGTGTCGCAGGAGACGATGTCCTCGGACACGGCGGAATACACAGCCTTGAAGGAGGTGTTGGCCTTGACCACCACCACCTGATAGAAACCGGGCTCGATGCCAAAGTGGCGGTAGAGCTGGATATCACCGGTGATACGCATGGCATAGCACAGCAGCACATCCACGTTGCCCACGGTGATCACGGCGGCGCGGCCGATGTCCATCTCCACGCCCCGCATCATGGGGCCGCCCAGAATGTACTTGCCGTCGTGCAGGGAGCGGACAATGCCCTCGGCCTCCACGGGCTTGGAATAGTGGGGTGCCAGCGTACCGCCGATGCGGAAGGTGGCCTTGTTTCCCACGCCGCAGGCGAAGGCTGCATCGGTGGCCGCCACGTCGTTGACGATCACGGCGGCCTTCAGCTCGCTGCCGCGCTCCAGCAGGCCTGCCAGAATGTCCACGTTGTCACCGGCGGCACCGGCGTTGGGGGAATCGGAGAAGTCGGAGACGATGACGGGCTTGCCGTCGGTCTTGGCGCGGGCGCGATCGATGATCTCGTCCACGGTGCTCACCTCAGGGTGCATCTCGGTGCTGCAGGCAGCCATGCCCTGACCCAGAGACTGGGCGTGGCGCACGGCGGTCTCCTGATCGGCGGCGTACACCAGCACGGCGCTGTCGCACTCGTACACGTCCAGCCAGGGCTGCACCACGCAGGTGCTGTAATCATAGATCTCACCGGCAGCCAGCAGGGCGCGGGCCTGGTCCACCACCTTGCCGAAGGCGCCGCCCTCGGTGGTATAGCCGCTGGCGGGCACGATCATGGGCACCTTGACGCGGGCGGAATAGATGGGCTCGCCCTTGAGCTTGCGCACGCACAGCTCGGCGCTGCGGCGGCCGGTCTCATAGGCGTCGCGATGGGGATAGGTCTGATAGGTGCTGATGAAGTCAGCGTTCTCGTAGAGCTTATCGGTGATGTTGGCGTGCAGGTCCAGCGCGATGGCCACGGGCACACCGCCGGCGACTTCCTTCAGCGCCACCACGATGTCGGCGCAGACGTTGTCGCTCTCGGTGGACTGGGTGGAGCCGTGCAGCTCGATGCACACTGCGGCCACTTCACCGATGGCGTTGAGCTGCTCAATGGACTCAGCGATGAACTGATCCACCACTTCCTGCTTCACGGGGCCGGAAGCCTGGGCGCGGTACATGGGACCCTTAACCACTTCGTAGCCGTTCTCGGTCATCACGTCGGTGAAGCCGTGGATCTCCTTTTTCGTGCCGCCGCCGTCCCACTCGCTGAAGTCCTCACGCACGGAGATCACCGGGCAGAAGGAGTTGGTCTCCTGAGAAAACTCACATACAAAAACTTTCATTGTTCCCTCTCTTTCCTTGTTGCCCTGCGGCCAGTAGAGCTGCCGCAGGCACTGTTTCCGGTTCAAAGACTGCCCAGTGCATCGGCCGTCTTGCAGAACCGCTCCCATTTCTGATCGTATACTTCCTTATATTCCGGCCGGGGCTGGAAACGCTTCTTGATGCGCACCTTTTCGGCGCACTCATCAAAGTCGCGGCACAGGCCCAGACCGATCATGGCGCAGTAAGCTGCGCCCAGAGCACCGCTGTAGCGTGCATTCTCCGGCACGCAGACCTCCACCTGCAGGATATCGGCCATCATCTGCATCCAGTGGTCGCTGCCGGCGCCGCCGCCCACCGCGTTGACGCGGGTGATAGGCCGTCCAGTGCTCTTTTCGATCATACCCTTGCGCAGACGCAGGATGCAGCACACGCCCTCCAGCACGGCGTTGACCATGTGCCGCCGGTCATGGGAGGCGGTCACGTTGGTAAAGCCGGCGCGCATGGTGGGGGAAAACGGGCCGCCCTCGCCGTTGAGGGACGGCAGCGCCGTCAGACCCAGAGATCCGGGTGGGATCTGGGAGAGCTCCTTTTCCACAAAGTCAAAGATGCCGTCACCCAGCTGCGCCAGCTCCGCGCAGTAGAAGGTGCGCAAGCACCAGTCATAGCTCATGCAAGCCGCCTGCATACCCGCCGTGTGGATCCAGCGGTCCTCCGAGATCACCATGGGGATGCGGGGCTTGCCGTCATCGATAGCGCGGGTCACACCCAGCCAGCCGGAGGTGCCCAGATAGATGTGGGCTCCGTCCACTGCCGAGGCACCGGCGCCGATGGTCACTGCCGGAATGTCGCACAGGCCGCCAAACACCGGCGTGCCGGCACAAAGGCCCATCTCTTCCGCCGCCTGCACCGTCATGCGGCCCACCTCATCGGTGGACTTGACCACCGGCGGGAACTTATCGGCGTCCAGTCCGCCGGCTTCCAGCATGGTGTCGAACAGCTCCTGCACCCGCTCAATGGGCGAACGGGCGAAGTGCTCACCCTGGTCGATGGCTTTTTCACCGGTGGCCCGATACTTTAAGTAGCCGTTGGCTTCCAGGAAGCACACCGTTTTTTCGTAAAGCTCGGGATAGCGCTTTTTGAACCACAGGATCCGGGGCCAGTAGTCTCTTGCCACGCAGCTCTGGCCGGAGGCCTGTGCCATTTCTGCCGCCTCTTCCCCAGCTCGGGTATCCATCCAGATGATGCTGTTGTGCAGCACGTTGCCGTCTTCATCCAGCGGGACCATACCCTTCCACTGGGTAGCGAACACCACGCCTGCCACCAGCTCCGGCTCCACACCGCTCTCGCGCAGCACGCAGCGCGCGGCGCGGCACGCAGCCGTCCAGTATTCCTCCGGAATCTGCTCGGCCCAGCCTTCGTGGGGCCGCAGCAGCGAGTATCCGGCATTGGCCGATGCGCGGATGGTTCCGTCCACGCCTACCAGCACCGCCTTGATGCCGCTGGTGCCGGCGTCAAAGGCCATGATATGCGGCATTTTCTCCACTGTATCACCTCATTTTTCCTCTGCCGTTTCCGACAGAAGCGACCGGTTTTTGTTAAAAAACGCTCGTTTTTATCCCAGTTTTTTGCCGCAGGGCATAGTACTCCCTTGGGCATACTGATTCATGTTTATAATACAAAAATTTGCTAAAAAAGTCAACAGATTCCTTGTTGTTCCGCGGCTCATTTGCAACAAATTTCAACCGCAATCTTTGTGCATATTACCCATACTTTCTGAAGTTGGTGTTGTAGCACCGCTATTTTCTCCTTATTTTTACACTTATCCGGCAGACAATCTTGAAAATCCGTCAAATTCCCCTTTTCTTTCCCGGGCGTCTATGGTATAATGGTCATAATTACAAATTTCACTAACCACAGCACCCGACCCCTCAGGAATATCGACCGTTTATAAAGGAGGTCCCTGCCTTGTTAGCTCAGGAACGTTATGATTTGATCGCCCGCGTGCTTGCGGAAAAAAATTCCATCAAAGTCTCCGAGGTCATGCAGCTTTGTGACATCTCTCACGAGACAGCCCGCCGCGACCTGGAGGCTCTGCAGGAGCAGGGTCTGGCCAGACGCGTCCACGGCGGCGCTGTGCTGGTACCCCAGAGCGGAACCGCTTCCACCGCCTCGGATTCCGGCAGATATTCCGCCTGCACCCATTCCGGCAATGTGGCGGTGGCCAAGGCAGCCCTTTCGCTGGTTCACGCCGGTGACACCATTCTGCTGGACGCCGGACGCACCGTTTCCCATCTGGCCCACTACATCCGCGACCTGCCGGATCTCTTTGTGGTGACACCCAATCTGCTGGTCATCAACGAGCTGCGCGACGGCCGCGTCCATCTGCACGGTCTGGCCGGCGAGCTGCACCACGAAGAATACGCCTTCACCGGCAAGATGACCCAGACCACCTTCAGCGCCTTCAACGTGGACACCGCGTTCATCAGCTGCGCCGGCCTCGACCTGACGCAGGGTTACCTGACCGACTATGATGACTGCGGCATCTCCCGCAGCCTGATCCGCGAGCACAGCAGCCGTATGGTCCTGCTGCTGAACAGCGACAAGCTGCGCATCCGCGCCTTCTCCAACCTGTGCCCCATCTCCATTCTGGACACCATTATTGTGGATGACCGCATCTCTCCCGAGCACGAGGAGATGCTGCGCAGCACCGGCGTGGAGGTCATCATCGCCCCCATGCTGGGCGAGACCGACGACGCCGAATAACGGACAAACAAAAAAAGAAGCATTCTGCTTGCTGCAGAATGCTTCTTTTTTTGCTGTATTTCAGGCAACGATGACCTGTACGCCCATGCCGCTGAGCAGTTCCTTGTCCTGCTTGCGGATGCCGTCATCCACCACCACGTAGTCGAAGTGGGTCACGGGACAGGCGTTAATAAAGCTCTTGCGGTTGACCTTCTCGCTGTTGCATACCAGCACCATCTTCTTGGATACCTTCCGCAGGAACTCGCGGGACAGGCCGTACTCGTCGTACTCCATCACGGTACCGCTGCGCAGATCAATGCCGCCGCAGCTCATGAAGGAAATGTCCGGCTTGTGCGTTTCCAGCGGAGTCAGATTCTTCACCACGAAGCTGGGCAAACGCAGGCAGGAGAGCTCACCGCCCATGAACACCAGCTTTGCCTGAGAGCCGGCCAGCTCTACCAGAACCGCCGGATTGGGCGTGAGCACCGTCAGGTCGGGGATGTTCTTGATATACTGGGCCAGACAGGCCATGGTGTTGCCCGCCTCCAGATAAATGCAGCTGCCCGGTTGGATCAGCTTGGCCGCCTGCGCCGCAATGCCGTTGAGATCCGGCAGGCCGACATCCTTCTGGATGCAGTACCGGCTCTTCCACACGGTGACCGCGTCGCTTTCGGTCAGCACGGCGCCGCCGTGCACGCGCTTGCACACGCCGTATTCCTGCATCCGCTCCAGATCCTTGCGGGCCGTCTCGCGGGAAGTTCCGCAGATCTCCATGACCTCGCGGGTCTTCAGTTGTTTCTTTTCCACCAGATGGCGAAAGATCAGTCCGTACCGTTTTTCATCGAACATGCTCTTTCACCTCCCTTTCTTTCCGCAAGCGATACGCCGTACCGCCTGCACTGATTTTCTCATATGTTGATTGTACCGCTCTTTTGTCTCTTTTGCAACCGCCGTGCCGCCCGCGTGCCATCGCGATTTCACTCTTGACACAGCGCGGCACACTGCTGCTCTTATATCACGGGGCGCTGGCAGGCCGGCGGGATCACATCCAGCCGCAGCAGATCACTGTGGCCCGGGATCTCTTCAAAGAAAAAGCGCTCCACCATCAGGCGGTCCGCCTCGTTGTCGGGCTTGCGGATGGCCAGATATCGGCGGTTTTCCTTGCGCGCGGTGTGGATGGCGTGACCCAGCATCTGCAGGTCATACTCCTTGCCGCGGCGCGCATCATCCATGTACCAGTCTTCCGCAAATGCGTGCTCATCATCCAGCGCTTCGTGCCGCCGCATGTAAATCATGCCGACAGGCTCGCCCAGCTGATAGAAGAAGGTCACGTAGTCCCGGTTCTGCGCCGTTCTGGCCAGAGCCGCGGCTACGCATTCTTCCTCCGACTGCGCAGGCAGACCGCGCTTCTGGCGCAGCTTGGCGTCCATCTCCACCAACAGCTGCCGGTGCTCGTTCAGATCCAGCCCATAGGTGGGCATGTCCATCGCGGCGCGGTCACCGGTGGAGAAGCTGCGCTGCAGCTCCGGCGTCAGGTGGGACACATCGCCCATAAACTCGATGTGCAGCTTGCCTTCCTCCTCCACCACCAGACTGACGGCGGTGTTGTCGCCGTAGCTGATGCGGCCGCTCTCCTCGCGGGGATAGCCGGCCACGTAGTTGAGCAGGATCTGCAGCATGTAGGCGTGGGAGAGCACCATCAGCGTCTCGCCCTTGTGCTCTTCCAGCATTTCATGGAGGATCGCGGCGGCGCGGCGCTCGATGGCGTCGTAGGTGTCGCCGCCGGGGAACCACGTGTCACCGGGGTTCGCATTGTTGTGCTCAAGATATTTGGCAAAAATCCGACGGACATCGCCGTTGGCCAGACCATCCCAGACGCCCACGCTGTACTCACGCAGCAGCTTGCGGTATCTGGGCTTCAGCCCGTGATCCTCGGCCACCAGATCGGCCGCCACGTGGGCGCGGTAGGAGTCGCTGGAATACACGGCGTCCAGATGCACATCGTGGAACCGGTCCCGCAGCGCCTCGCACTGACGAAAGCCCTTCGTGGTGATCAGTCCGTCATACAGGGTCTGGGAGCGCCGCGTGGCGTTGCCCTCACCCTCACAATGGCGAACAAAGTAAATTTTCGTCATAGGTTTTCTCCTGCATCACACAAAAGTTGCTGTTTCAGACAAAAGGGGCGGGCGTCAGCCCGCCCCTTTTCCTGCGGCCGGTGCACACCGCACCCGCCGGTTGGTCTTTTGAATGGTTGGTTAGCCCACCATTTCGGTTCCCTCGGGAACCGTACCGATGATGATCGATGCGGTGGCATTGGTCTTGTGCAGCTTGCCAATAGTACCGGTGAAGCCATCCACGATCTCCAGCGTTGCATTGCTGCCGCCGACAGAGATGTCAGATGCCGGAGAGGTGGCGTTGGTGCAGTCGTTGTTCACAAATACACCGTTGCCGGACAGAACCAGCTTCACAGTGCTGCCGCTGCCGATGTACACCGCGCCGCCATAAGCACCGTTGCCGGTGGTCTTGTTGTTCTGGAAGGTACCGCCGCTGATGGTCACATCGCTGCCAAGTACCAGAACTGCGCCGCCTGCGCCTGCGCTGGTATTGCCATCAAAGATACCGCCAGTGATGGTGGTCTTGCCCAGAGCATTGACCACAGCACCCTGCTTAGCCTTGTTGCCGGTGAAAGTACCGCCGGAAATGGTCAGCGTACCACCGTTATACACGGCGCCGCCGCGGCCGCCGACACTATTGTTTTCAAACGTGCCGCCCTTGATCTCAGCCGTAGCGTTTGCAGCGTTGAAAACTGCGCCGCCACCGTGGGTGTTGGTAGTGCTACTGCAGCTGTTGCCGCTGAAGGTACCGCCATTGATGGTCAGAACAGCCGCTACCGTGCCGTTGCCGTTATAGATAGCGCCCAGCTTGGTGGACTTGTTGCCGGAGATGGTCACGCCTTCATTGATGGTGGCGGTAGCCTTGTTGTAGATGGCCGCACCGTTGACAGCGGTGTTGTTCAGGATAGAGGAGCCGCTGTTCATCACCAGGGTGCTGCCCACCTCGTTGATGATCGTACCGGCACTGTCACCGCTGGTAGCCGTAGCCGTACCGTTCTGCAGCACCGCGCCGCCGTTCACGTTCACCTTCGTGTTGGCGCCCGTTGCATAGATGGCAGAGCCGGAACCCTTGCAGCCGTCCACCACAGTGTCAGCCATGGTCAGGGTAGCAGCCGTCACATAGATGGCGCCGCCGCTCTTGGTGGCCGTGCAGGTGGTGATCTTGGCGTTGGCACTGGTGTTCACGGTGCCGCCCTTGTGGTAGATAGCGCCGCCGTTGACAGCCGTGTTGTTCACCAGCTCAGCGCCGGCGATGTTGGTGGTAGCGCTGGCCTCGTTCCAGACAGCACCGCCGCCGCCGTTGGAGGTGTTGACGGAGCAGTTCTTCACCACGGTGCCCTCGCCCAGCGTGATGACGCTGTTGGCGCCGGTGTTGCACACAGCGCCGCCGTGCTTGGCAGAGCAGGTGTCGATGGTCGTACCGATCACGTCGATCTGGCCGGCAGATCTGTTGTAGATGGCGCCGCCCATGTTGGCCGCTGTGCAGTTGGTGATGGCGCAGTTCTGCAGCGTCACCTTGTTGGCGTTTCTGGCCGCATAGTTGTGGATCGCACCGCCGCCGGCATTAGCGGTGCCGGTATGCTCGGCCACGCAGCCATCCATCTTGGTGTTGGTCACAGTGACCTTGCCGCTGGCGTGGCCGCTGTAGATGGCGCCGCCGCCGCCCCAAGTGGGCGTGATGCTGTCCATTACCTGCTTGCAGTTCAGGAACTCGCAGTCGGTGATTTCCGTCACGGAAGCTGCACCGGTAGCAAGACCGCCGCCGCCCGCGCTGGCTTCACAGCCGCTGAAGGTCACATACTGCACCGTGGTAGTACCGCCGGTGACCATGATGGCGCCGCCGCGACCGGACTTGCAGTTTTCAAAGATCACGTCAAAGGCTGCGCCGTCGGCAGGCTTGGTGCCAATAATGTTGGTCGTGCCCTTGCTGGTGATAGCGCCGCCGCTGCCGGTGGCACTCTGGGTGCTGTTGTAAGCGTTGCGCATGGTCGTGCCGGCATTCACATTCAGCGTACCGGCGTTGACGATCATGGCGGTGGTAGCCGTAACCTTGTCGCGGTTGCCGTCCAGAATAATATTGCCGATGGTCAGGTTACCCTCAGCGGTAATGTTGAAGATAGCGCCGGTCAGCGCGTCACCGCGGCTGATGGCCTTGCCTGCGCCGTCGATGGTAATGGCCTTGGCCACAGAAACAGTCTCCGTCACCGCAACATTCTTGTTCAGCACGATCACGTCGGCAGCTTCCGCCGCAGCAATGGCGTCGGTCAGGCTGGTGTACTCAGTGGTCACGCCGTCCTTGGTGATGGTAGCCACCACGGGATCTTCCATGATGGTGCCATCGCTGCCCAGCACGACATTGGTGTCGACAAACTGAGCGGCCAGCTTTTCCACGGCAGCAGCCACGTCAGAGCCGGTCACCAGCACGGTACCGACCGTCTCCACGGCGCTGGTCAGGGAAATGGGAGTCTCAGTGGTCAGGGCGGAGGTAACATTCAGCTTGGCGCCGGCGGACAGATGTACCTTGCCGGCAGTAAATGCGCCGCCCACGTTCACGACTGCGTTCTCAGCCGCGGTCACAGTGCCGGTCACAGTGGTGCCGGTCAGATCAACGCCGTTGCCGGCGACGATGTCGCCCTTGACGCTGGCGTTGAGCAGCGTTACGTTGTCGCCCAGGATCAGCTTCACGCCGTCAGCCATGGTCAGCGTCTTACCCTCGGCCACTTCCAGCTTCACGCCGGCGGGCACGGTAACGTCTGCAGCAATCTCGTTCTTGCAGGTAAACTTCACGGTGTCGCCTTCCTTGGCGGCAGCCATGGCGTCAGCCACAGTGGCATAGGGGACCTCACCGATCCAGGCCTCGGGCGTAATGTCAGCCAGCTTACCGGCATCATCCACGCCCCAGACGGTCTCGCCCGTGCTCTCCACGGTGTACTTGGCGCCGATGCCGGCCAGCAGAGCGGCATCCTCAGCGGTGACCACCAGCAGGCCCTCTTCATACTTAGCGGGCATCAGGTTAGCAGCGCTGCCCTCTGCGGGAGCATCCAGCAGCTTGATGAGGGTAGCGTCGCTGCCGTACTTCACGTTGCCCAGAGCGGTCTTGCCGGAGACCTCCAGCACGTGACCTGCGCCCAGAGCGATATCGCTGACAGCCTCGTCGGCAGAGACGATCACGCTGTTGGCGATGGCCACCTTGGTGGTGTGGCCGCTGGAGTTACCGGTATACAGCACGTTGCCGTTGCCGGTGGAAGCGGTGTTGCCGGTGAAGGCAGCGCCGTTGATGTTGAAGATGCCGCCCAGCGTAGCCAGAGCGCCGCCGGCCGTGCCGGTGTTGCCGGAGAAGGTCGTGCCTTCTGCCAGATCCACCACGGTGCTGTTGTTGATGTAGATGGCGCCGCCATAAGCGTTGCCCTTGCCCTTACCGGCATTGTTCTTGAACTCGTTGGTGCCGGTGATGTTGATGGTGGAGGTGTTGCCGCCGTAGATGGCGCCGCCGTTGGAGTTGCCGGAGGCATTGTCCACGGAGTTGCCGTCAAACACGCAGTTCTCCAGTGCAGCAGTGGAGTTGGTCAGAATGGCCAGCGCGCCGCCGTAGAAGCTGGAAGGCGCCTGGACATAGTTGCCGGTGAAGGTGGTATTCTTCACGCCCATGGTGGCGCTGTAGGTCATGATAGCGCCGCCGTGCTCGGCCGTGGTGTAGTTACCGGTGAAGGAAGCGCCGTCGATGTTGACGGTGGTGCCGGTGTTGGCATAGATGGCACCGCCGCGACCACCATGGTTGCCCTCAAAGGCAGTACCGGTGATGTCCACCACGGAGTTCTGGTTCATGTACACAGCACCGCCGAACACAGACTTCGCGCTGGCAGCGTGGTTGTTCTTCACGGTACCGCCGATGATGTCCACATCGGACTCATAGCCAATGTAGAGGGCACCGGCGTTGCCGTTGGTGCTGGTGGTGGTCACGTAGTTACCGTCGAAGGTGTTGTTCTCCAGAACGCCCTTGGAGCCCTGCAGGAAGGTCATGGCACCGCCGTAGAAGTCGCCGGTGGCATCCACGTAGTTCTCGGTGAACTGGGAGTTCTTCACGTTCACTTCGCTCTTGTAGGCCAGGATGGCGCCGCCGTGATTATCAGTATGGTTGCCGGTGAAGGTAGCGCCGTCGACGTGGAAGATAGCGCCGTTGTTGGCGTAGATGGCGCCGCCGCGGCCGGAGGTGTTGCCCTCGAACTTGGTGGAGGAGATCTTGGTCACCGTGCCGTCGTTGGCATAGATAGCGCCGCCATAGGGGATGTTGGCGCTGGAAGAGCTGTTCTCCTTAAAGGTAGAACCGGAGATGGTCACCTTGGAGCTCTTGCCGATGTACATGGCACCGCCGGTACAATCCTTGGCAGAGCTCTCAGCCTTGTTGCCCACGAAAGTGCAGTTACGGATGGTACCCGTGCTTTCGGTGTTCACTACCACAGCACCGCCGAAATACACATCGTCACTCTTAACAACGTTGTTGCGGAAGGTGCAGTTCGCCAGTTCCAGCACGCCCTTGCTGGTTGCCGCAACAGCACCGCCGTGACGGTTACCGGAGTTGCCGGTGAAGGTGGAGCCGCTGACAGTCAGCTTACCGCCGCTGACCACGTGCATCGCGCCGCCGAAGCCGCTGCGGTTGTTGGTGAAGGATGCGCCGGAAACGTTGACAACGCAGTCGACGTTGACATAGAGTGCACCGCCGGTATTGTTGTCGCCGCCGCGGGTGTAGTTGCCCACGAACTTGCCGCCTTCCACGTCAGCGGTAGACTCCATACCCACGTAGACAGCACCGCCGCGGTTCTTACCGCCGTGGTCCACGGAGTTGCCGGTAAATTCGCAGTCCACCAGCTGAGCCTTGGCCAGCTGAACAATGGCCAAAGCACCGCCGTAGAAATCGCCCTCAGCCTTGACGGCGTTGTTCTTGAAGACGCAGTCAGTCAGCACGATGTCGCCCTTGTAGGTCATCATGGCGCCGCCGTGGCTCTTGTAGCTGTAGTTGTTTTCAAACACAGCACCGGTCACCAGGCCGCGGGCAGCTGCAATATACAGAGCGCCGCCGTGGCTGCCGGAGTTGCCGATAAACTCAGCGCCCTCGGCAAAGGACACGAAGCAATCGGTGTTGGCATACAGCACGCCGCCCAGGGCGTTGTTGCCGTCGAGAGATTTACCGTAGTTGTTGGTAAACACGTTCTTGCCGGCCGCATTCAGGCTGGAAGCAAGACCGATGTAGATGGCGCCGCCGTAGGCGTTGCCGTTGTGCTCGACAAAGTTGCCGTCGAACGTGCAGTCGTTCATGGTAGCCTTACTGCTGGAAACCACAGCGATCGCGCCGCCGAAAGTATCACCGTTACCCACAACGCTGTTATTGGTAAAGGTGCAGTTCTTGTAAGCGGTGACGCCCTTGTCGTAGGTGTACATAGCGCCGCCGTGGCCGATGGTGGACTTGTTACCGGTAAAGGTAGCGCCCACGATCTCAAAGTTGGAGCTGCGGTTGTACAGAGCACCGCCGTGAGTAGCCGTGTTGTTCTCGAACACAGCGCCCTCGCCGATGGTCACATAGCTGTTGCCGTCAGCATAGATCGCGCCGCCCAGAGCATACTCCAGATTCTGGATCACGTTGTTCTTGAACTCGCTCTTGCCGGAAACGGTCAGCATGGAGCCGGCGCCCACATAGATGGCGCCGCCGTTGGCGTTACCGTCATGCTTGATGGTGTTGCCGTCAAACACGCAGTTCTCCACCGTACCGGAGCAGGCGTCCTGCAGTGCCACAGCGCCGCCGTAGCTGCCGCTCTTCTTGGGCAGGGAGTTGGCGGTAAAGGTGCTGTTGGTCAGCGTCACCTTGGCGTTCTTGTAGCCATAGATGGCACCGCCGTGGCCGAAATCAGCCGTGTTCTTGTTGAACACGCAGTTGTCGGCGCTCAGGCTGCCGCCTTCCAGATAGACAACACCGCCGCACTCGGCCAGGTTGTTTTCAAAGGTGCTGTCCTTGAGCACGATAGCACCGGCGGTGGCACGCACCACGCCGCCGAAGACAGACTGGGTGATGTTGTCGCTGGCAACGACCTTGTCCAGCGTAACCGCACCGCCCTCAGTGGTGATCAGAGCGCCGTCCAGGCCGCCCTGTGCGGCTTCACCGCCGCCGTTGAGCATCAGCTTCTTGTCAGCCGTGCCCTGCACCGTCAGGGATGCGCCCTTCTCCACGTCGAAGAAAGCCACGTCCACACCGGACTGACGCTGCAGCGTGCGCGCCGTACCGTCATCGGTGATAACAACCTTCTTGTCAGCGGGGACAGTGATCAGGCCTTCCATCTCGATGTCGGCCGTGAGGATCACAGTGCGCTCACTCTTGGTGCCTTCCACAGCCTTTTTCAGCTGTTCGAAGTCAGAAACTTCCACTTCCGTCTTGTTGCCGTAACCGGCCGTTCCCGCCAGAATACCGGCAGTACCGCCGCCCAGCAGCAACAGGATCAGCAGCAGGATGAGAAGTTTCTTTCCGCCTTTTTTCTCGGTTTTTGCCACTTCACTCATGCAAAGGGTCCCTCCTCTTTATTTGCATATTTTTCTGCTTCCGTTCCGGGGCGTCTCCCCTTCCCGGCAGCCGGGATCACTTGACTACGGTGGAATCCATGGCGAACTCCGGCTCATCCAGCAGTTCGTCAATAAAGATGGGCTGCGACCAGGCCTTGCCGCCCTGCTCGTCCTCGATCATCACGCGGGCGTACAGCAGCTTTTCCTTCAGAGGATACTCGTACTCGGTCAGCAGCGGGCCGTCCAGCGCGCACTTGGTGCGGCCTTCGCCGTCGTGCACCACCACGTACACCTTCTTGCAGGGGGAGAACTGCAGCTTCAGCACGCCGTTCTCCACGCGGATGTCCTTGAACTCCGGACCGGTGGAGGCGTAGAATTCGCCCTTCTTCAGAGCCGTCACCAGCTCCTTCTTGTCCAGATGGTCCGCCACCACGCTGGTGAAGCTGGCGCCCATGGCAGCGCTGATGCCGTGGGCATCGTCACCGGCCACCACGTACAGGCGCTTGCCGTAGCGCAGGCAGTAGTCCCAGATGGCCTCGTCGGACTTGCCGCCGCAGCCGTTCACATTGCCGCTGTTCCAGATCTCGATACCCAGAACATCCTCGCTGGCCAGCAGCAGGTTGGGATCCAGACGGGACCAGTCAGGATGGTTGACGAACACGATGTTGCCGTGGCGGCGCAGCTCGCGCACGGCCTTGTTCCAGGAATCCAGGCCCTTGTCGATCATGCGGGGCACGAACTGGCCGTGGGTGAAGTAAGGTGCCTCCGGCTCCTCGGTCTCATCCATGATGCAGCCGTAATGCATGTAGGTGTGGCTGTTGACATAGTCCATCAGCCAGGGGCGCTTGCGGTCCATGCGGATGGAGCTCTCCGTACCGCCCAGCACCACGAAATCCTCGCTGTCCAGCTCGGTGCTGTTCCAGTAGACCTCATGGTCGCTGATGGAAACGAAGTCATAGCCCCGCTTCTTGTATTCAGCCACCAGCTCGGGAGGCTGCAGCCGGCCGTCGGAACGGACGGTATGCATGTGCATATTGCCCTTCCACTGCTTCTTGCTGCCGTCAATGTAAATTCTGTCAAGCATAGCAGGTTCTCCTTAAGACACTTGTCTTAGCCGTAGTTGTAAATGCCGCCGGGCAGCTGGCCCTCGGTATCCAGCGTCTCGATGATACGGTCATACTGGGTCACGGCCTCGTACTTGCCGTCGCCGGTGGTGGATACCTTCACGGCGCCGTCAGCATGCAGATAGAACGAGTCGGAGCCCACGGAGAAGTAGGCCAGTTCCTTGGCTCTGTCCACGCCGTGGGTAGCGATGGCCAGCAGGGGCTCCACCGTGCGCACCCAGCTGAGGGTGTTGCAGGCCTCGTAGCCGTGGTGGTTCATCTTCACGATGTCGCTCTTCAGTTCCTTGCCATAGGCTGCCACCAGACGGTTCTCACCGCCGGAATAGGTGTCGCCGGCCAGCAGGAAGCTGGACTGGTTGTACACAAAGCGCAGGCACAGGCTGGAGTTGTTGCGGGTCTCCACGTAGCCGTCGGCATAGTAGAAGTCATAGTCCTTGGGGGGATTGTAGCAGGTGATGTCCACGCCGCCGATGTTCAGCTTGTCGCCTTCCCACAGCACGGTGATGGGAGTACCCTGCTCCTTTGCAGCCGTATGGAGGCGGGCGTAGTTGTCACCGTTGGCAATGTCGCAGCCCTCGTCGCCGGTCATGTAGACCTGCTTGATCTTAATGCTGCCGAACAGCGCCTTGGCGCCGCCGAAGTGGTCGCTGTGGTTATGGGTGATGACCAGATAGTCGATGGTCTCAACGCCCATGCTCTTCAGCTGACGCACCAGATGGTCACCGGCGGTATACGCCATGCAGTCCACCAGCATCAGCTCGCCGTTGGGGAAGGTGATGAGCGTAGCGTCACCTACCTTGAAGCGGCCGCTGGAAGACTTACCCTCTTCGTTGTAGAGGATGATGTCGATAAAGCGCATGACCATCTCGCCCTCGGCGTCATCGGCGAGATCATACACCAGATTGGTGCGGTCAGCAGGGCCTTCGGGCTCCTTTTCGCCGCAGGCCGCCAGAGACAGGCACAGCAGCAGGCTCAGAAGCAAAGCGATCATTCTTTTCATAACGTTTCTCCTTTCCGATCCGCGGCAAGAGAACGCCGCGCAGCTTACGTTTTTTATTCTACCTTATACACGCCGTCGGCGGGCAGATTCTCGCAGTTGAGCTGGGTGGTGTCGCGGTCAAACTGGGTGACCACCTCATACTTGCCGTCACCGGCGGAGGATACCTTCACGCAGCCGTCGGCAAACAGGAAGAAGTTCTTGCTGCCCACGGAGCTGTACGCCAGATCCTTCATGTTGTCCAGCAGCAGCGTGGCCACGGCCACCTTGGGCTGTACGGCGCGCACCCACGTCAGGGTATTGGTGGCCTCGTAGCCGTGGTGGTTCATCTTGATCACGTCGCTCTGCAGCTCGCTGCCGTACTTGGCCACCAGAGTGGCCTCGCCCATGGAATAGAGGTCGCCGCCCATCAAGAAGGAGGACTCGCCGTACACAAAGCGCAGGCAGATGCTGGAGTTGTTGCGCACCTCCACGCCGCCGGGCGCGGCCAGGAAGTCATAGTCCTTGGGGGGATTGTAGCAGGTGATCTCCACGCCGCCGATCTCCAGCTTGTCACCCTCCCACAGGTGGGTGATGGGGAGGTTCTTGTTCTGGAAAGCTTCCATCATCTTGCCGTAATAGGTGCCGCCGTACTCGTCGCTGGTGTCGGCGGTCATAAAGACCTGACCCACGTCGACCTGGCTGACCACGGCGGCCACGCCGCCGGTATGGTCGGCATGGTTGTGGCTGATGAGCAGATAGTCAAGGTAGTCGATGCCCATGCTCTCCAGATAGCGGGCAACATAGGGGCCGGCGGTAGGCGTTGCGGTATCCACCAGCATCAGCTTGCCGTCCGGGAATGTTATCAACACACTGTCGCCGACCTTGCGGCGCACAGTGGTACTTCCGTCTTCATAAAGGATGTGGTCAAAAAAGCGCATGGTGAACTTACCGGCGTCGTTGCTGCGGTCCAGAACCGCATCCAGACGGTCAGCCGGGCCTTCCGGTTCCTTTTCGCCGGAGTCACCGCAGGCAGTCAGGAGGGTAATGCAGCTGATCAGTGCAAGGATGAGTGCCAAAACTCTCTTCATATCTTTTCCTTTCTACGGGGGGGAAGCCCTGGGGCGGAGGATCCGCCCCAGGGACATGCGTTTGCTTATTCAGCTGTTGGTGAAACGCTATGCTTAGCTCTTGGCCATGTTGACCAGATCCAGAGCATCCTGCAGGCTCTGCTGCAGAGTGGCGACCACGGTGTCAATGGAAACGCTGGGATCGGCCATCACAGTGTCGATAGCGGTGTAGATGGGGGTAGCATAGTCCATACCGGCGGGCCATGCGGGGGTGAAGGAGTTGGCGGGGTCGGAAGCGCCCTGAGCGTCCATGCACAGCTGAGCGGTGGTGAAGACCTCGGCCATGTAGGTCTTGTACTCAGGATCGTTGACCGTGGACTTGGTGACGGGCAGGTAGCCGGTCTGACGGGCAAACAGAGAGGTCTGAGCGTCTTCCATCAGGAACTTGGTGAATTCCCAAGCACCCTGCTGGTTCTCGGTGCGGTTGTTGTCAGCGATGAACAGGCCGCCACCGCCGGCGGGAGTGGAGATCACCTTGCCATCAGCGGAAGCAGAAGGAGCGGGCAGGAAGCCGAACTCGTAAGCACCGTTCATGGTGTTGTAGATCGCAGTGGCGGAAGAGCAGGTGAAGAACATGAAGCAGGTGTTGCCGCTGCAGAACAGGTCGATGAAGTCCTGAGTGGAGCCGGAGAAGGGAGCCATCAGGCCATCCTTGGACAGCTCGGCAATGGCAGTCAGGTACTCGGTGGTAGCCTTCTTCAGAGGATCGCTGCCAACCATGGACTGGGTGGGGAATGCACCGCGGCCGTTCTCGTTGTTCAGGCCCTTGATGCCTTCAGCAGTGTACAGGAAGGTGTAGTAGATGGGGTTGCGGCCCATAGCCAGAGGAGTGGGGCAGCCGGTGGCCTTGTTGACCTTGCGGCAGGCTTCCACGAAGTCGGGGAAGTGCTTGAGCTCAGCGGGATCCACGCCGGCCTTGTCGCACAGGGTCTTGTTGTAGAAGAAGCCCACCATGGTGTTGCCCATGGGCATCATCAGCAGGTCGCCGTTGCCGTCGCTGTACTGACCGATCAGGGAGTCCTGAATGTTGCTGGTGTCATAACCCTCAGCATCAATGAAGTCCTGCATGGGCTTGGCCAGGCCGGGCTCATACATGAAGTCGGGCATCTTCTCAGCGTTGATGTAGACGATGTCGGGCCAGTCGGTCTTGGGCATAGCCAGGAACTTGGTCCAGGTGTCACCGTAACCACCGTTGTAGTTCACGGTCACGAAGTACTTGTCCTGAGAGGCGTTGAAATCGTCAGCCATCTTCTGGACCTTCTCACCGGTGGAACCGGACCAGGTGCTCCAGAAGTCAACAGCGATCTTGCCATCAGCAGTGTAGCGGGTGTCAGCACCGGCGCTTTCGCCGCCTTCGGGCTGCTTCTCGCCGCAGGCCACCAGCGTCAGCACCATGGCCAGCATGCACAGGATTGCCAGGAACTTTTTCATCTTGTTTTCTCCTTTTTTCGATAGATTTTTTTATTAAGAGGTCGCCCTCGTAATAACAGTTTAGCCCTTCACAGCGCCGTCGGACATACCCTTGACCAGGTAATCCTGACCCAGGATGAACACGACCACAGAGGGGATGATGCACAGCACGGCGCCGGCCAGGATCAGGCCGTACTCCGGCATATCCGTACCCACCAGGCGGGCCATACCGACCTGAATGGTACGCATGGTGTCCTTATTGGTCACCAGCAGGGGCCAGAAGTAAGCGTTGTAGATACCAATGAAGCGCATCAGGATCAGCGACACGATGGTGGGACGGGCCAGAGGCATAGCCATCTTGATGAAATAGCGCATCTCGCCGCAGCCGTCCAGCACGGCGGCCTCCTTGATGTCCTTCACCTGCGAGAGGAATGTCTGGCGCATCATGAAAATGGATGTACCGGCGATCATACTGGTGATGGATAGGCCCAGATAGGTGTCGATCAGGCCCCAGGAGTACACCTGCATGTAGTTGGTGATGATGGTCACTTCGCCGGGGATCATCATGGCCACCTGGATCAGCGTGAACAGGAATACCTTGCCCTTGAACTCAAAGTTGGCAAAGGCATAGGCCGCCAGACTGGAGAACAGGATCTGGCACACGATGACGATGGCGCAGACGACAAAAGTATTGAAGATGTAGCGGAACACGGGGATGTTGTTGAACACCCACTTGTAGTTTTCAAAGCTGACCTGCTCCCAGTACTCACTCCACGTAGGCAGGGAGTAGAGCACGCGGCTGGGCATAAAGCTGAACACCACGCCCACCAGAATGGGGAAGATAAAGGTCATACCGGTGGCCACTTTCAGGAACAGGGCCAGGTTCTGCGTATATTGCTTGCGGCTTCTCACTGATAATGCACCATCCTTTTCTCAAATGCGAACTGCAGGCGGGTAAAGATGAAGATGACGATGAACAGGAACACAGAGTACACGCAGGCCGTTTCAAAGCGGCTCAGGCCGAATGCCTGCTTGTAGATCTGGTAGATCAGCACGTCGGTGCTGCCGCCCACGCCGCTGCCGGTCAGCAGCTTGAAGTAGGAGAACGCCTTGAAGGAGTTCAGGATGTTCAGGAAGATGACGAAGAAGATCTGGGGAGAGGCGATGGGGATCAGGATGTTCTTCACCGAAGCCCACCAGCCGGCGCCGTCCAGTCTTGCACTTTCTCGCAAATCCATGGGAACATTACGGAAACCCACCAGCAAGTACAGGTAACTGGAGCCCACATGGGACCAGATGGTAACGAACGCAATGGCAAAAATGGCCATTTTTGCATCGCCGAACCAGTCGATGGACACGCCCAGGAAGCGGTTGATGATACCGTCACGGGACAGCAGGAAGATAAACACGCTGGATGCCGGCACGGAAGCGATGGCCATAGGCAGGGAGAACATGACCTGATAGATCTTGCCGCCCTTCACCTGATCCACAGACAGCAGGGCGAAAATCATGGACACCAGGAACGTGCCTGCACCCACCATCAGAGCAAACACAAAGGTGACCTTCATCATATTCCAGAATTCAGGGTTTTTGAGTACGCGCAGATAGTTGAAGGTTCCCACCCATTTGACTGCTTTTCCGAACATATCCGTCAGGGTGAAGGACAGATAGATACTCTTGATGAACGGCCAGAAGGAAAAGACGATAAAGAACACAAAGCAGGGCAGCAGCAGTGCATAGGGCAGCCAGGTCTGTTTGGTCTGCAGGCCCGCCGATACCTTAACTCCCTGTTCTTTCTTCCGGCGCTTGACGTTACTCATAGAAACATCGCTCCTTTCTTGGATCCGGATTCTCTCCGCGGTTTCCCACCGCAAGACAGCAACACCCGGCAAAAACACCCATAGTTGCAAATCCAAATTTTCATCAGGCACGCTTCGCGCAAACTTGTATTTGCAACTTTTTTGATTAAATTTTCAGTGTTTTTGTCGGAAAATCCTTATATTTGCAATTATATTCACGGTTTTGCTTTTGTCAACCCTTTCCATTCCCTCGCATTCCCTTTTTGTAGTAATCCACTAACAATCCCTCCCCCGCTTTGTCACTATTAACAAAAGAAAGCGCCCTTTGTCGCATTTGGAAGCTTTTTCCAACGCAGCAAAGGGCATTTCCTTGCATTTCCTGTTTATTTTTCTGCCAGCTGGTGGCCCAGAAAAGCCCACAGCTTTTCTGCGCTGGTGTTCAGCACCAGACTTTCATCATAACCGGCCTCGGCCAGCATACCGCGGGACACGTCGAAACGGGCCACCTTGGTGGGGTCGTGGGCGTCGGAGCTGACGAACACCGGCACGTCGTACTCCAGACACAGGCGCAGCATGGTTTTGTAGTTCTCGCGGATGTTGATGCGGCTGCCCGGCTTCTTGCGCAGGGAGTTTTCGTTCACCTCCAGCGCCACGTTCAGCTCCTTGGCGGCGCGCACCAGACGCTCGTAGTTCAGCGGCGTGTGGTCGTCATCGGGATGGGACACGAAGCGCACCAGCGGATGCTCCATGCAGCGGATCAGATTGTCCGTGTTCTTCTCGCGGCCTGCGTCGGTGTAGCACTGCCGGTGGATACCCACGATGGCATAGTCCATGTAGGTCATGTACTTATCCTTCAGCGACAGCTCGCCCTCATCCAGCACGTTGATCTCGCAGCCGTTGAGGATGGTCACGCCGAACAGCTCGCGGGGCACAGCCTTCAGATTGGTATAGTAAAAGGGATGAACAGTTCCGGGAATACCGGGCGCATGCTCCGTAATACCCAGAACCTCCAGGCCCTTCTCTGCCGCAGCCTGCGCCATCTCACGGATGGTGCCATACGCGTGTCCGCTCACCAGCGTGTGGGTGTGCAGATCCAGAACAAAAGGTGTTTCCTTCATACCTCTCCCCTTCTCTTTCCGGCCGCCGCTGCGGCAGCCTGTACTTTTTCTGCTATCAGCATACAACCGCAGGGCAAAATTGTCAATCCGGCTGTTGCGCTTCCCTTGCGTTTTCCTGCAATCGCGCCCATTCCCTCCCGGCAAAAATCCACATCATTTCTAACTTGTGCAACTAAAAATCGTTTTTCGCCTTTTTTTCACTATTTTGCGTTAAAAAAATAAGAATTCTTCATTTCCCTCTTCCGTTTTGCATTTTTCTGTGATATAATACCATTAAAATTCGCACATGATTGCAACTTTACTACCCAACGGAAGGATGTGTCCCTTTTGTTAGCCCAAGAACGTTCCGATCTGATCTGCCGTGTCCTGATGGACAAGCGCACCATCAAGGTCTCCGAGGTCATGCAGTTGTGCGGCGTTTCTCACGAAACAGCCCGGCGCGATCTGGAAACCCTGCAGGAAGAAGGCATTGTCAAGCGCGTGCACGGCGGCGCCGTGCTGATCCAGCAGGACGAGCTGTCCGCTCTGGCACCCGTCGCACCCCACCAGACCCACAGCGGCAACATCTCTGTGGCCAAGGAGGCCTCCCGCCTGATCCGGCCCGGCAGCACCGTGTACATCGCGCCCGGCCGCACCATGGCCCATCTGGCCCACTTTGTCAAGGATGTTGCGGACCTGTCCGTGGTGACCCCCAGCCTGCTGGTCATCAACGAGCTCAGCGGCAGCGGCGTCAACGTCTTCGCACTGGGCGGCAATCTGTGGCACGACGAGGGCTACTTCGGCGGCAAACAGACCAGCGCCGACATGGCCATCTACAACGTGGACATCGCGTTCATCAGCTGCGGCGGTCTGGATCTGGCCACCGGTACCCTGATGGACTATGACGACAACAACTTCTCCCACAGCCTGCTGCGCAGCCACTCCAATAAGCTGGTGCTGCTCCTGAACAGTGAGAAGCTGCACATCCGCACTTTCTCCAACGTAGGCAACATCAACATCGTGGATTGCGTCATCGTGGACTCCCGCATTACACCCGAGGATGCCGACGCCCTGCGCGCCATCGCCAAAAAGGTGATCATCGCCTCCGTGGTGGAGGATGCCGCCGTTTTGAACGAGATCTGATTTTTTCCGATAAAAAAGCTCTGTTCCCACGGGAACAGAGCTTTTTCTTATTCTTCGTCCTCTTCTTCCTCGTTCTGGCCCAGCACCCGCTTCTGTACGATGGGCCACACGATGGCGCACAGCAGCAGCTGACGCATGGCAAAGCCAAGGAACATCAGCACCGGCACCCACCAGGGGAACAGGAAATACAGCACCAGGATGGTCAGCGCGTCGATCAGCATCAAAAGCGCCGTCCACTTCAGGTTGGTCAGCATCAAAATCGCGGCGTTGCGCAGATTCTGTCCGAAGGTCAGATCCACCGAGTCCACCATCACCACCAGGTATTCCCAGATGGCGCCCAGCAGCAGATACAGCGCGAAGGCCAGACCCAGTGCCAGACCCTCCTTGATGTCGGTGTAAGTCACCAGTGCCAGCGCCAGCGTGGACGGCACCGCCGCCACCGCGAGGCCGGCCAGACTCTTGTCCATGAACTGGTCGGCAAAAGCCTTGAAATAGCTGCGCAGGAAGGTGGTGCAGTTGCCCTTGCGCCACAGCTGCATCATGGTGTGGCACAGCGCCGACGATGTGGCCGGAATGGTGATGATCGGCAGGCTGGTCAGGCAGAACACGCAGCTGAGGATGGCAAACTTATACAGGTGGTTTTTCAGCAAAAACCAGTACCGCTTGGCGCCGCTCTCCGGCGCGTCATCTGTCAAGTCATAGGGCGGCACATAGTCCGGATGCAGCTGCTTGAGCGCATTGAGCAGCGCTGCGCTGCCGTTTCTCTTCTTCTTTTTCAAGCTTCCTCCTTGATCTCGTCCAGATAACGGGGGAACGACCAGGACGGGCTGCGGGTTTCGCGGCCCTCGATGGGGGGATGTTCGATCAGCTCATCCACGAACACGGGCTGGGACCAGGCCACCTCGCCCTGATGATCTACGATACGTACACGGAAATAGTTCAGCTTCTCGCCCACCTTCCACTCAATGTGGTTGAGCACCTCGCCGGGCAGGGCGCCAAAGCTCTTGCCGCGGTTGCCGCTGTAGTGGCTGGCGTAGCCAAAGCCCACGATCTGGGCAAAACGCGCGTCGGAGAAGTCCATTTTCAGCACACCGTCCTCTACCCGCATGTCGTAGATCTTGGGACCGGTGGAGGCGTAGAACTTACCCTCCTTCAGCGCCTTGACGATGCCGTAGCGGGAGAAGTCCTCGGTACACACCATGGTAAAGCCGGCGCCGCACTCGATGTGGTCGGGTCCATAGCTGTGGGAATCGTCGGCGGCGGTGGCCAGCAGCTTGCGGCCCCGCTCGAGGCAGTAATCCCAGCGCCAGTCATCCACCTGGCCGCCGGCGTAGCGCATGGAACCGGAGTTAAACACCTCGAAGGCGAAAATGTTCTGGGTGGCCATCAGCACGCAGGGCTCCATGTGGGACCAGTCGGGATGGTTCATCTGCACGATCTGACCGCGCTCCTCCACCAGATAGCGGATGAACTCGTTCATGCAGTCCAGACCCTGATCGTAGCAGCGCAGCATCCGCTCGTCGTGCTTGAAGGGCTTGTCGCACTCACGCGTCACGTCCTTGATGGCGTTGATGTGGATGAACTTGCGGCGCAGGTCCACGTTCCACTCACGGTCCACGTTGGTCTTGAGGATGGTCTCCACGCCGGGCAGGGTGAGGAAGGTGTCGGTCTGACCCTCTTCGCTGTCCCAGTAGATCTCATGGTCAGTAACGGCGCAGAAGTGGTAGCCCTTGCTTTTCAGTTCTTCAAATACGTCCAGATAGTGGTACTTGCTGTCGTGGCTACGGCTGGTGTGCAGGTGGAGGCTTCCCTTCCACTGGGGCACCGCGCCATCGATGAATACAACATTTTTCATGCCGGTTCTCCTTTTGCCTTGGATATCTATGTCGCAGAGCGGCAGTTTTTATGATTATACATCATTTTTCTCCGCAGCGCTCTGTTTATTTTCAAATTTAACAAAAATTTTTAAAAAGGAAGGGGGTCTGCTTTCGCAGACCCCCATACCAAAAGGGATAAGTTCGATTAGGTGTTGGTGGTCAGCCACAGATCCAGCTCGGCCTGCAGCTTGGTATCCATGTCCAGAATGGCCTGCTTGATGTCCAGAGTGGGATCGGCCATGACGGCGGACCACAGCTCAGCGGAAGCGGACTGGCAAGCGTTGTTGATGGGGTTCAGAGCGTTGGCGTGCTTGGCCTCGGGGGAGGCGTTCTGCTGCAGATAGAAAGCCTTCTCGGCAGCGGGGAAGGTGTTCTTCACATAGTCCTGATAAGTGTCGGACAGGAAGATGTCCTCAGACAGGGGCAGGTAGCCGGTAGCCATGGACAGGTTGACGGCATTCTCCTCTTCGCTGGTGTAGCAGATGAACTCATAAGCACCCTGCATGGCCTCTTCGTTACCGTTGTCAACGATGCAGAAGCCGGTACCGGAGGAAGCATAACCCTCGGGAGCATGGCCCAGGTCGGAAGCGGACCAGTGGGGAACCCAAGCAACATTGAAGGGAGCCTCAGCCATGGCGTTGAGGATACGGGTGGAGGCAGCGATGGAGCCGGTAGCAACAGCGATCTTGCCGCCGCCGAAGGCGGGCAGGACCTCATCGCCCCAAACAGCGCCGTAGGTCATCATGTAGCCCTCTTCCTGCATCTTGCGGAAGTAGTACATGTAGTCATACAGAGCGTTGGAGACCTCGGGGGTGTCGATCAGGATCTCGGTGGGGATGCCGGAACGGCCGTTGTCATTGTTCATGAACATAATGCCGTTGGCGGCCAGAGCGTACCACACGAAGCCGCCCCAGCTGTCCAGACCGATACCGCCTTCGCAGTAACCGCCGTCAACGATCTTCTTCATGGCCTCATAGATGCCCTTGGTGGAGGTCAGAGCCTCATAGGGATCGATGCCGGCAGCAGCAAAGACGTCAGCGTTAACGAAGGAACCGTAGAAGCTGTTACCATAGGGATAGCAGAAGGGCTCACCGTTGTTGCCCCAGATGGCCTTCAGGTTACCGTTCAGCTTGGCCCAAACTTCGTCGGTGGCCTTGCAGTAGTCGCTCATGGGAGCAATCAGGCCGGGAGTCAGAGCGTAAGTACCAACCAGCTCGGTGGAAACGATACCCAGAGCGGGCAGATCCTTCTCGTTGATGGTGGTGGTCAGCTTGGTGTACACCTCAGTGTAGTTGCCCTGATAGGTGTAGGTGACCCAGTACTTGTCCTGCTTCTCGTTGAAACGAGCGGCAGCAGCCTCGATCTCAGCAGCGACGGAGCCGCCGGCGGCGGACCACATCAGAACTTCGACGCGGCCAGCGGGAACGGCAGAGCCTTCGCCTTCGCCTTCGCCTTCACCCTCGCCAGAGGGCTGCTTCTGACCGCAAGCGACCAGAGACAGAACCATGACCAGAGCCAGCAGCATTGCCAAAAACTTCTTCATTTTGTCTTCTCCTTTTTTTAAATTTTTGTTTTTTAATCAAAGACCTCGCTCCAGGCCTTTAATCCGAAATAAGGGGTGGGCTTTCTTAGCCCTTGACAGAACCGGACACCATGCCGCGGATCAGGTATTCCTGGGCGATAACGAACACGATGATGGTGGGGATGATGGCCACGGTGGAGGCCGCCAGCACCAGACCGTATTCGTCGTACACGTCGCCATTCAGGGCGCGGGCCAGACCGATCTGCACGGTACGCATGTTGTCGTCATTGGTGACCATCAGCGGCCACAGCCAGGAGTTGTAAACGCCGATGAAGTCGTAGATGCACAGGGATGCATAAGTAGGAACAGAGATGGGCATCAGGATGCGCATCAGGAAGCGGATATCGCCGCAACCGTCGATCTCGGATGCTTCCTTCAGCTCTCTGGGAACCGTCAGGTAGAACTGGCGCATCATAAAGATGGCCATACCGCCGACGATGGAGGTGATGGTCAGGCCGAAGAAGGTGTCCACCAGACCCAGTCTCTGCACGGTGATGTAGTTGGCAACCACGTTGACGTCGCCGGGGATGGACTGAGCCAGAATCACCATACCGAACACCAGACCGGCGCCCTTGAACTTGAAGAACACCAGGGCGTAGGCGGTGAGGGAAGCGGTGATGACGTGGCCGGCAAACACGATGAAGAACTGAATAAAGCTGTTGAGGATGTAACGGCCCAGATTCAGGTTTTCAAAGCACCAGGCATAGAACCGGAACGTAGGATCATGGGGAATGATGGATGCGCCGTACTTTACCAGCTCCACGTCGCTGCGGATGGACCAGGAGATCATGATCACGATGGGGAAGATCATCACGATACCCAGCGCCACCTTAAAGGCGAAGGAAAGGATGCTCTTCAGACGGCGCTTGGTGCGCTCCTTGCTCTTGCGCACGGCCAGAGAAGTATTATTGCTGCTCATTATCAAGATCCTCCTTTCCTTAATACACCACGAACTTATGTTCGCAGGCAAACTGGATGCGCTGGAAGATCCAGATGATGACGCACAGGATCATGCCTTCTGCGCAGGCCGTTTCGAAGCGGCCCAGGTTCATGGCGTTGAGGAACACGTCGTAGATCAGCACCATGGTGGCATTGTTGGGTCCGCCGCCGGTCAGCTGGCGGATCATAACGAAGTTCTTGAAAGAACCGTTGATGTTCAGGAAGATAACAAAGAAGATCTGGGGAGAGGCACAGGGGATCAGGATGCTCAGGATACGGCGGATAGGACCGGCGCCGTCCACGGTGCTGCTCTCCAGCAGATCGATGGGCACGTTACGGAAGCCCACCAGCAAAAACAGGAAGCTGGCACCCACAGAGCACCAGATGGTGGCAACAGCCACAGCGCCCATAGCGGTGTCCTGATTCAGCAGCCACTCGGTATTGCCGCCGATCAGCGCGTTGAGAAGACCCTCTTTCTTGTAGATCTGCTTGAAGGCGTTGGCCACGGCGATGGAGGACACCGCCATGGGGATGGCATACATGGTCTGATAGACACGGCTGCCCTTGACCTTGTTCACGCTCAGCAGGGACAGGCACATGGCAATGATGAAGGTGCCCACGCCGATCAGGAACGCAAACTCAAAGGTGTTACGGATCATGAACCAGGTCTCCTGGCTCTTGAAAAGGCGGATGAAGTTGTCAAACCAAACCCACTTCTTGATTTCGCCTCGGGCATTGGCCACCGTCATGGACAAAATGATGCTCTTGATGAAGGGATAGTAGCACCACATGGCATAGGCAACCACAGCGGGAAGTACCATAATGTAGGGCAAAATCTTTTTGCGCTTTTTCTTTCTCTTGACCATAGCGAGATGGGTCTGCTGGTCACTCATTGCACTTCACTCCTTTTTCGTTTTTCGGTTTTTCTCCTCTTGCGCCCGTTTTCGGTTTGCAAATGCAAAGTCGGAAGAACGCTTCTTGAAAAGGTGCTGCGCCGCCACGAAACACAAAGCTCCACAACGCCGAAAAGTGCGACCGCCTTCCCTGTTCCGCATGGATGCTCCTTGCTTCACAGTTCAGCAGACGCATTGCCTCTTCAATTTTTTCTTATTATACTGCTTCTACCAAAAATTGCAACTCCATTTGCGAATTTGGGCAGCAAAAACTCCGCTTTTTGTAAGAGCGTCCAAAATTTCCGTTCTTTTCTTAGTTAATTTCACAATCCCTTTTCCCATTTTTCTCCTCCTGTTGCTTTTCCTTTTTTGCTTTTCCGCTTTTCTGCTCTAAATTTCGACAATATTGTGTTCTTATTGACGTCGTATCGCCCTTCATTTGACATATTTCGCGTCACAAACTGTTCTGTCACGGCCGTCAGGGCCCTTCTGATCGTTTTTGTACTTTCTTGCACTTTTTCTTTCGTTTCTTTCGCCATACAGGCGAAAAGGGCCGCCCTGCGCGGGCAGCCCTTTGAAATCTGTTCGTTTTGTTACCGTTTGGCGGCAGAAAAGGCCCGACTGGCCTCCAGCCAGCCCAGCAGCTCGCCGTCCACCGCCTCTGCCGACGGCACCGGCACATGGTGGGTCCACCGGCCGGGATAAGCCTCCACAGCACAGGCGATACGCGCGTGGTGCACTTCTGCTCCCAAGCCGAAACTCACCACGATGCCCGCGTTCCCCCTGCGCCGCGGCAGCGACACGAACGCGTAGCCGTATTTTTCGCGCAGGGTGATCTGGGTCTTCTTCACCTCGATCACCGTCTCCGGCCAGCGCTGCATCAGTTCCTCACGCAGCCGCAGATAGACCGGCAGCGCCTCCGGACGGGACTGAAAAAAGAATGTCTCCATGCTCACACCTGCTTTTCAAAGTAGAAGAAGGTGTCGTCCTCCCCCACTTTGCGCATGCAGGAAGAGAGCATCCGGTACGAGGCCGTGTTTTCCTTGTAGCACTTGGCCACCACCCGCGTCAGCAGCAGGCCGTACAGCGCCCACTCCGCCGCCGCAGCGAAAGCCTCGGTGCCGTAACCGTATCCGGCGTATTCCGGCGCGATGCGCACGCCCAGCTCGGCGCCGCCCCGCCAGTCCACATTGTACAGCACAGCTTCACCGATGCACTTGCCGTCCAGCCGGATGGCCCAGTTGACAGCCCAGCGCTTTTCAAAGTCGCGCCGCGCCACATCCAGAAAATAGTCCTCGGTCAGCGCTCCGTGGAGGTCCTGCCGATAGTCATAGCCCCACCAGCGGTTGCGTGCGTCATCCAGACACAGGGCGTTGTAGGCCGTCTTGTCCTCCTCGCCCAGCGCGCTGAGGGTCAGCCGCTCCGTTTCCAGCGCGGGGATCTCCTGCAGCAGATCCAGCTCGCAGCCCACGTCAAAGCGCATCTTGCCCGCCAGCTCGGCAGGCAGATACTGCAGCTTGGAGGTGCGCAGGCCCTTGTCGTGGGCGTCATCCTGCCGGTTGAGCCACACCATATCGCCGCCGAAATGGGCGGCAAAGGCCTGTACCATGGCGGGATACGCTCCGGCATGGGAATAGAGTGCCTTTTCGATGTGCACCTGCAGCGTGCTGCCGCACTTCTCGCCCAGACTCAGCGCCACCAGACGTCCGTCCACCGTAAGGCCGCCGGCGCAGAACCAGCCCCGCTCCAGCAGGCGGAACATCTCCTTGGCGTAGTTCAGCTCGCTGCGGGCACTCTCGTTGTCGCCCTTGCGGAACTCCGCCTCGTAATCCTGCCAGAACTGCTCCACCAGCGCACTGTCCGCCGCCGTCAGCTCTACAAACTGCGCCTGCGGATAATTCTTGCGGAACTTGTTGATGTGGTTACGCTGACCGCTGTAGCGGCGGCCGGCAAAGGTGGCCAGATCCTCGGCGCGGTAGAGATAGTCCTTCCACGCGCGCTCGCTGCGCACCGTCATATAGGGATAGCGGTGCAGAAGCTTCACCGCCTTGTCCTCCGGCACCAGAGACAGGATCAGCCGCGTGCCCGATTCGGTGCACCAGCGCTCGATCTGCCGCAGCGCCTCCTCCTCGTCGCCCTCCGGCCCGGGGATGGGATAGTCAAACTGCGTCCGGCCGTTGATCTGATTGCGCACGATCAGGCAGCCGGCCACTTCGGTAAAGTCCGCGTGGAGATACCGGCCCCACATCAGCTTCACACCGACGGAATATTCGCAAAGCCGGTACTCGCAGCGCGCAAAATACGCCCGCACCTTTCCGGCATTTTCCAGCGTAATGGGTTCAAATTGCAGCATAGGTCTCCTCGCTTAGTTCTGTTCCATGCGGTTTTTGACCGCCTGTCCCGTGGGCGTGGCGGCCAGACCGCCCAGCGCCGTCTCCCGGAATTCCACCGGCATGCGGCGTCCCACATCGCCCATGGCGTCGATCACCTCGTCGGCGCCGATGCGGCTTTCGATACCTGCCAGCGCCATGTCCGCGGCGCTGACGGCGTTCATGGCGCCGATCACGTTGCGCTTGACGCACGGCACCTCCACAAGGCCCGCCACCGGATCGCACACAAGGCCCATCAGATTTTTCAGCGTCATGGCCACCGCGTGGCCGATCTGGGCCGCGC
>SVMH01000065.1 GCA_015067525.1 Oscillospiraceae bacterium
GGATATTAAACTTACATATTACATTGTACATGAAAAGTGCTTGATTCGCAACAACTTTTTCGGGGATGGCGATATTTCACGAAGCGCATTTTGAGTCCACTACGTCTACCAATTCCATCACACCGGCGGGGTGACTTGGTTATTATATCGCATGGCGCACGTAAATTCAAGGGGGAATTTGCGGATACCTTTGGCGCAAAAAAGCGGTGCAAGGGGGTACCAAACAGGAGGAAGATGTGGTATGATAATGAAGTACCACTATCACAATACGGCAGGGAGGAGTGCGCATGAAGAAAATATGGCGAAAGCTGTCGGTGCTGGCATCGGCTGCCGCGCTGAGCCTGGTGCTCAGCGGCTGTCTGGCGGACTCCACGGTGGAGGATCTGTTCACCCTGCCCCAGCCGCCCATTGAATATACGGAGCTGTCGGCCACCATCAGCTCGCTGCTGGCAGGCGGATACGAATACGCCTCCCCCACGGCGGGCCAGAACATCCAGTCGGTGCAGATGGTGGATCTGAACTCCGACGGTGAGAATGAGGCGGTGGCCTTTTTCCGCGATCCTACGGACGATAAGCCGCTGAAGATCATGCTCTTCCGCGCCTTTGACGGCGGATATGAGCTGGCTGCCACCATCGAAAGCAGCGGCACCTCCATTGAGCGCGTGGAATACCGCGACATGAACGGCGACGGCATGCAGGAACTGGTGGTGGGCTGGAAGATCGGCTCCGACGTGCAGAACGTGGCAGTTTACGCCATGGGCGCCGAGCCCACGGTGCTGATGCAGACCAATTACACCCACTACAGCATTCAGGAGATGGACGGTGACGGCATCCCCAGTCTGATGGTGTTGCGCGCCGACGCCGACGGCGTCAGCGTGGCGGAGTTCTACGGCTGGCGCAGCGAGGCGGTGACGATGGTGTACCGCAGCCCCCTGTCCAGCACCATGGCGGCCATCAGCTCCGGCAGCGTGGTGTCGGGCCGGCTGGATGAGGACACGCCCGCCGTGTTCATCACCGGCATCAACGAAGAGGGCATGGCCGTGACGGACATTCTGGCCTGCCGCGACAACGGCACGCTGACCAACGCCGCCGTCAGTCAGGCTACCGGTGTTTCCACCATGATCTATCCCTACCGCCAGCTGCAGCCCCAGGATCTGAACAGCGACGGCATCATCGAGGTGCCGGCTCCGGCCGTGATCGCTGAGCTGGGCAAGCAGAGCGACGGCTTCGTGGACTGGCTGCACTGCAATGTGGACGGTACGGTGGAGCGCGCCGTCACCACCTACCACTGCCTCAGCGAGGATTGGTATCTGCTGGTGCCGGAGGAGTGGCTGGGCCGCGTGAGCACCATGGCCACCGAGACCGGCATGAATGAAAGTCAGGTCATCTTCAAGGTGGAGGGCAAATCCCTGGCCGCCGTATATGCCATCACCGGTGAAAACCGGGAAAGCCGCGCCCTGCGCGGCAGCCGCAGCGTGCTGCGCCGCCGGACGGACATCGTCTATGCCGGCGAGGTGGCGGACAACGACATGGGCTTCAACGCCGAGCAGCTGCGAGGCTGCTTCCGGCTGATCGTATCGTCCTGGACAAGCTGAGAAAGGAAGGGAAAGGACATGAAAAAAGTACTGGTTCTGGAGGATGAATCCAGCATCCGCGGATTTATCGTCATCAATCTGCGCCGCGCCGGCTACGAAGTGGTGGAAGCCGAGTCCGGCGAGGAGGCGCTGGAGAAGCTGGCCGAGCACAGCGATGTGCGCGTGGCGCTGCTGGACATCATGCTGCCCGGTATCGACGGCTTTGAGGTCTGCCGCCGCATCCGCGCCTCCAATTCCCGCATCGGCATCATCATGCTCACCGCCCGCTCTCAGGAGATGGACAAGGTGACGGGCCTGATGACCGGCGCGGACGACTATGTGACCAAGCCCTTCTCTCCGGCGGAGCTGACGGCCCGCGTGGATGCGCTGATGCGCCGCAGCGGCGGCGCGGCGGAGGATACCACCGGTTTGATCCGCTGCGAGCCCTTTGTGCTCAACACCCGCAACCGCACGCTGGAGAAGAACGGCGAGCGGGTCAAGCTGACGCAGGTGGAGTATTCCATCATCCATATGTTCATGCAGAACCCCGGCAAGGCCCTCTCCCGCGAGGAGATCTTGGATCTGGTGTGGGGCCGCGACTACTTCGGCGAGCTGAAGATCGTGGATGTGAACATCCGCCGCCTGCGCCTAAAGATCGAGGACAACCCCACCAACCCCACCTATATCACCACGGTGTGGGGCTATGGCTATAAGTGGGGCGCATAAAGCGCCGCACCAATTCACAGGAAAGGAGGCGGAGGGAATGAAACAGCGGCTGAAGATCCGCGGTCTGCGCAAGCGCTGGCTGCTGAGCAGCGTGGGCCCCGTTATGGCCATGCTGGTGCTGATCGCACTGTTTGCCTGCGTGGGCATCACCAGTATGTACTACACCAGCGCCCGTTCCGCGCTGCAGGCCAAGGCCACGGCCGGCGCCGACTATTTCAACACCTACGGCATGACCAGCTACAGCGACTATTACCGCGCTGCCAAGCTGTATACCGCCTCTTTTGAAGATGCCGACACCATCGAACTGCAGTTTTTGAACCGCTACGGCCGCATCGAGGCCTCCACCACCGGCCTGCTGGCCGGCTCCGCCCCCGGCACGCCGGAGATCGAGGCCGTCATCCACACCGGCAAGATGGAGAGCTTTCAGGGCGCCGATCCCCAGACCGGCGAGAGCATTCTGGCGGTGTGCTGCCCGCTGGAATTCAACGGCACCGTGGTGGGCCTGATGCGCTACGTGACCGCCACGCGCCAGCTGGACCATCAGCTGCTGGTTACGGCGCTGATCATCATGGCCGCGGTGCTGGTGATCTGCGGACTGATCTTTATTTCCAGCCTCTTTTTCATCAACAGCGTGGTCACGCCGGTGGCGCAGGTGACGGAGGCCGCCAAGCGCATCGCCGGCGGCAGCTACGGCATCCAGATCCCCAACCAGTACAGCGACGAGATGCGCGAGCTGGTGCAGAACGTTAACGACATGTCCCTCAAGCTGAGCCAGAGCGAAAAAATGCAGACGGAGTTCATCTCCTCCGTGTCTCACGAGCTGCGCACGCCCCTGACGGCCATCAACGGCTGGGGCGAAACGCTGGAGACGGAGGACGACCCCGCCGAGCTCAAACGCGGCATCGGCATCATCACCAAGGAGGCCCGCCGCCTGACGGGCATGGTGGAGGAGCTGCTGGAATTCACCAAGATGCAGGACGGACGCTTCAACCTGCAGGTGGAGCCCATGGACCTGCAGGCCGAGCTGGAGGACGCCGTGTTCACCTACCGCCAGCTCTTCCGGCAGGAGGGCATCACGCTGGAGTATGACGACGGCGACGAGGTCTATACCGCCCCCTTCACCGGCGACGCGGTGCGTATCAAGCAGGTGCTGTGCAACCTCCTGGACAATGCCGCCAAGCACGGCGGCAGCGGCAAGCGCATTCAGGTGGCCATCCGCCAGACCAACGACGACTATATCATCACCATCCGCGACTTCGGCCCCGGCATCCCCGAGGCGGAGCTGCCCTTTATCAAGCAGAAGTTCTATAAGGGCTCGTCCAAGGCCCGCGGCAGCGGCATCGGCCTTGCCGTGTGCGACGAGATCGTGGGCCGCCATGGCGGCACGCTGGCCATCGGCAACGCAGAGGGCGGCGGCACCATTGTCACCATCGCCCTGCCGCTGGACGAAATTATCGAATGATGCCATAAAAAATCGAACAAGTGTTGCATTTTTACTATACTTGTGTTATGCTTATCAACAGAAAGGAACCGGATTCCCATGGCAAAAAAAGAGAGTTCCTGCGCCTTCCGCACGTCTATCGGCGGACAGGCGCTGATCGAAGGTATTTTGATGCGCGGCCCGGAAAAGCAGGCCATCGTGGTGCGCTCTCCCGAGGGCCTTGTGACCAAGGTGGAGGAGCTGCAGCTCATCAAGGATAAATACCCCATCCTTGGCTGGCCGCTGATCCGCGGCAGCGTCAACTTTTTAAGCTCCATGATCAACGGCGTCAAGGCGCTCATGTTTTCGGCGGACTACTTCCCCGAGGAGGAGGGCGCCCAGCCGGACAAGCTGGATGCGTGGCTGGAAAAGCACGTGCCGGCGGAGAAGCTGCAGGGCGTGCTGATCACCGTGGCCGTGGTGCTGGCGGTGGGCATGTCGGTAGGTCTTTTCATGGTGCTGCCGGCGCTGATCGCCGGTTTTCTGGGGCCGTTTATCCCCTCCGCCGCCCTTTTGAACCTGATCGAGGGCATCGTGAAGGTGGCGCTGTTTCTGGGCTATCTGATCCTCTGCTCCCGGCAGAAGGATATCAAGCGCGTCTTTGCCTATCACGGCGCCGAGCATAAGACCATTTTCTGCTACGAGGCGGGTCTGGAGCTGACGGTGGACAATGTCCGCTCCCAGCCCAAGCACCATCCCCGCTGCGGCACCAGCTTCCTCTTTGTGGTCATCGTGGTGTCCATCCTCTTCAGCAGTGTGGTTTTCACCTTTGTGGACGGTCACAACGCCCTCATCCGCGTGCTGGTGCATCTCCTCCTGCTGATCCCGGTGGTGAGCGTGACGTATGAGTTCAACCGCTTCGTGGGCCGGCATGACAATGCCGTCACCCGTTTTCTCTCCGCGCCCGGCATGTGGCTGCAGAATTTCACCACCAACGAGCCGGACGACAGTATGATCGAGGTGGCCATCGAGGCCATGAAACTGGTGCTGCCCGATGAACAGGGCAAGGATGCGTGGTAAAATGGCCATTACATACAACAATCTCTATATGGACCTGCGGCAGGAGCTGCGTCAGGCCGGCATCGAGGCCGCTACGCTGGAAGCCCGCGAGCTGGTGTGCTACGCCAGCGGCAAAACGCGGCAGGAACTGACCCGCGATGCGCGCCTCTACGTGCCCCAGTCGGTGGAGCAGCAGGTGCGCGCGCTGGCGGACCGCCATCTGGCCGGCGAGCCGGTGGCCTACCTCATTGGCGAGTGGGAGTTTTACGGCCTGCCGCTGGATATTTCCGAGCATGTGCTGATCCCCCGCTCCGACACGGAGGTGCTGGCGGAAAAAGCCATCGAATTCGTTTCCACGCTGGGTGAGTGCCGGGTGCTGGACCTGTGCGCCGGCAGCGGCTGCGTGGGACTGGCCATCGCCTCGCAGGCGCCCAAGGCCCGCGTGGTGCTGGGCGAGCTGTCGGAGGGCGCGCTGCGCATCTGCCGCCAGAACATTCGCCGCAACGGCCTGAGCGGTCAGGTGGTCCCCCTGCCTATGGACGTTATGGCCGGCCCGCCCGCCCACATGGGCGAGTTTGACTGCATCGTCTCCAACCCGCCCTACATCCCCCGCGGCGATATCGCGGGTCTGGACGTATCCGTGAAGGACTACGAGCCTTTGATGGCCCTTGACGGCGGCGAGGACGGGCTGGATTTCTACCGCACCATCTGCCGCGATTGGCGCGACGTCATGCACCCCGGTACCCGCCTTTACTTCGAGGTGGGCATCGGACAGGCCGACGATGTGCTGCGCATCATGCGCTCCGTGGGCTTTGGCGACATTCAGGTGGTGGACGACCCCGCAGGCATCCCCCGCGTGGTGTTCGGCACCCTGTGTGAAAGCGTTTGACTGTCCTGTTTTTAGGACAAAAGACTTGGTATACTCAGGATACTGAGAGGTATCCGTTGCATTGATATGTGAGAATTGAGGAGGAAGAACTCTATGGCAGTGAAGAAAGAGACTGTGATGTCCCCCGCCCAGACCGACAAGAAAAAGGCGCTGGACACCGCCATGCAGCAGATCGAGAAGATGTACGGCAAGGGCTCCATCATGCGCTACGGCGAGAACGCCGAGATGAATGTGGAAGTCATTCCCACCGGTTCTCTGGCGCTGGATCTGGCGCTGGGTGTGGGCGGCGTGCCCAAGGGCCGCATCGTGGAGATCTACGGCCCTGAGTCTTCCGGTAAGACCACGTTGGCGCTGCACATTCTGGCCCAGGCCCAGAAGGCCGGCGGCGAGGTGGCTTTTGTGGACGCCGAGCACGCGCTGGACCCTACCTATGCCCGGGCCCTGGGTGTGCGCATTGAGGATATGCTCATCTCCCAGCCCGACACCGGCGAGCAGGCGCTGGAGATCACCGAAGCGCTGGTGCGCAGCGGCGCCATCGACGTGGTGGTGGTGGACTCCGTGGCCGCTCTCGTGCCCCGCGCCGAAATCGAAGGCGAAATGGGCGACAGCTTTGTGGGCCTCCACG
>SVMH01000066.1 GCA_015067525.1 Oscillospiraceae bacterium
TGGCGTAGCTGCGGGTGATGAAATCCTTGATGGACTTGTTCAGGGCGTGACCCATGTGGATGTTGCCGTTGGAGAAGGGAGGGCCGTCGTGCAGGGAGAACAGGGGCTTACCCTCGTTCTTCTTCAACAGCTCGTTGTACAGATCGATCTCTTCCCAGTGCTTGAGCATATCCGGCTCGCGCATGGGCAGACCCGCGCGCATGGGGAAGCCGCTCTTGGGCATATTCAGTGTCTTCTTCATGTGAATCCTCCGTCTATGATAAATTGTTATGATTTGCCAAAATAAAAAGCGCCTTTGTCTCCTTCACAAGAGACAAAGGCGCGTAATGACCTCTGCGGTACCACTCTTTTTGCCGCCGGAAACGGCGGCCGCTCAGCTCCACAAACCGTGGATGAGGGGAGGTAACGGCCCTCGTTCCGTGGACGCTTACTTGCAGACGTTCGGCGTCTCAGCTCCGGGGTGATGTTCGCGTCCTGTCCCATCTCCGCCTTGCACCAAACGGCGGCTCTCTTTGCATGGGATAAGGGGCTACTGTCCCCATCACAGCCTTTTTCGCTATACCAGAAACATATTAACCACTTTGCCGCCGTTTGTCAACGGGAAAATGGAAGTTTTCTTACCAAAAGAGGGGTTTTTCTTACAGCAGACGGAACAGGCCGTAACCACCCATGAAGATATAGACCACCGCCATCACCGCCAGCACGGTGTAGAGAATCTTCTGGAATTTGCTGTCAGGCCGCACGTTGAATCGGCGCAGATAGAACAACACACCGCAGCACGAGCCGATGACAATGGACGAGATCTGGGCGAAAATGGCGTTGTCCTTGAAGGTGGAGTTCATCAGGATAAGTACCACCACCAGGATCACGAAGATAGCCACCATGGTCAGCGAGACCCACAGGGGCATTTTGGCCTGATCGCTGCGCTGGGCGACACGTTCAGCCTCGGCAGCCTTCTTGGCGGCGGTGTAGCCCTTGTAGTTGGAGCCGTTCTTCTTCTGGTGCACATTTTTGTTGGGATTACCCTTGGCCTTGCGGATGTTTTCCTGGGTCTTCTGGTAATCGCCGGTGGTCAACTGGTTGACGTTTTTATTGTTGCTCTTTGCCATAATCTTCTCCTTATTCCTTCATTCCGGCCACGTGGCGCCGGATCATATTCAAAACATGGTTGGCACTCAGCGTGCGGATCCGCTGCCGTCCCCGACCCAGATCCAGCTGATGCACTTCGGTGCCGCCGCTGCAGGATAGTGCAATGAACACGGTGCCCACCTCGTTGCCCCGGTCATCTTTGTCGGGGCCGGCCACGCCGGTGACCGACACGCCGAGATCGGCCCCGGTGATGCGCCGCACCCCCTCGGCCATGGCCTGCGCCACGGGGGCGGAAACGGCGCCGTATTCTTCCAGCAGGTCCTGCGGCACGCCGAGAACGGCGCGCTTGACTTCGTTGGTATAGCTCACCACGCCGCCGCAAAATGCAGCCGAAGCGCCGGGAATGTCGGTGAGCCGCTTGGCGATGAGTCCGCCGGTACAGCTTTCGGCGGCGGCCAGCGTCAAGCCGCGCTGCCGCAGCTGCCTGACCACCACTTCTTCCAGACTGCCCACATCCTCGCCGTAGATGTGATCGCCCAAAGCATCGCGCACCTGCGCCAGCATGGGCGCCATCAGGCGGCGGCAGCTCTCCTCGTCGGCGGCCTTGGCGGTCATGCGCAGCAGCACCTCGCCGGATTTGGCGTAGGGGGCCAGGGAGGGGTTAACGGCCTCGTCCATCACGCTGCCCAAAAGCTCCTGGATCTTCGGTTCGCTCAGACCGAAGGTGCGGATCTCCCGGGAGAGGATGACCTCCCCGCTTTGCTGCTTCAGCCACGGCAGCACCTGATGGTGTACCATGTGGCGGCACTCATGGGGCACGCCGGGCAGTAGCATCACCGTGATGCCGCCGGCGGTAAACACGCAGCCGGGGGCGGTGCCCACCGGATTGGGAAACACCTGCGCGCCCGAGGGCAGATAGGCCTGCCGGCGATTGCACTCCGGCATTTCCCGGCGGAACACCGTGTCAAAATAGTGTTGGATCTGCGCCATCACCTCGTCGTGGAACACCAATTCCCGGTCAAAGACGCGGCAGACGATCTCCCGGGTCACATCGTCGTAGGTGGGCCCCAGACCGCCGGTAAAAATCAACAGGTTGGCCCGTTTTCGGGCAATTTCCGTCACTTCCGTCAACCGCTGGGCGTTGTCGCCCACGGCGGTGTGGTAAAGGACGTTGACGCCGGCGGCGGCCAGCGCCTCGGAGATCATCTGCGCATCGGTGTTGGCCACGTTGCCCAGCAGCAGCTCGGTGCCAACGGCGACGATCTCGGCAGTATAGTTCATGCCATCGCTTCCTTTTGCTCAGAACTTGATCTTCACCAGCTCGCGCTCGGCCATGGCGCGCTGGCAAAGCCCTTCAATGTCCAGCACGGCCTCCATCTCCCGGACGTCCTCCACGTTGGGTTTGGTCTTGGGATGGCGGGGGGTAAAGACGGTGCAGCAGTCCTCATAGGGGAGGATGGAGGTGTCGAAGGTGCCGATGTGTCGGGCGATGCGGACGATCTCCTCCTTGTCCATGCCGATGAGGGGGCGCAGGACGGGCAGGTCGGTGACGTCGCCGCTGACCCGCAGAGCGTCCATGGTCTGGCTGGCCACCTGGCCGAGGCACTCGCCGGTGACAAGCGCCTTGCACTTGAGCTCCTTGGCCAGCATATCGGCAAGACGCATCATAAACCGGCGCATGATGAGCGTGAAGTGATCCTCGGGGCAGTTGCGGCGGATCTCCTCCTGAATTTCGGTGAAGGGGATGATAAACACGCTGAGCCGGCCGCACCAGGGGGTCAGCTCCCGTGCCAGCTGCAGCACCTTCTCCCGGGCCTGCTCGGAGGTGTAGGGAGGCGAGGCGAAGTGGATCATCTCCAGCTTCACGCCGCGCTTGGCCATCATATAGCTGGACACGGGGGAGTCGATGCCGCCCGAGAGCAGCGACACGGCGTTGCCGCCCATGCCGATGGGCAGGCCGCCGGCGGCAGGCTCGGCAGGACCGTGGACGTAGGCGGCGTCCTCGCGGATCTCCACAAAGACGGTGAGCTCGGGATTGTGCACGTCCACCTTCGTGTCGGGGAAGGCCTCGGCCAAATGACCGCCCACATACTGGCTGAGCTGAATAGAACCCAGAGGGAAAGTCTTGTCGGCGCGCTTGCTCTCCACCTTGAAGCTGCGGGCTGCGCGCATGGCGTCGCCCAGATACAGCTTGGCCGTTTCCAGAATGGCGTCCTTGTCCTTCTCGCAGGGCAGGGCCCGGGCCACGGAGATAATGCCGAAGATCTGCTTGCAGGCGGCCACGGCGGCACTTACATCGCAGGTGGGCTCCGTGGGCTCAACGTAGATGGTGCTCTGCTTGGAATAGATCTTGAATTTGCCGAAGCGGGTCACGCGGCGGCGGATATTGCTCATGAGTTTCATTTCAAAGCTGCGGCGGTTCAGGCCCTTGAGGACCACCTCGCCCAGCTTGCAGAGGATCATTTCCTGCATGGGGTGTTTCTCCTTCTATCGTCAGTGTTATTTCAATACGCTGTTGCTTCTGTACTGGATGGCTTCGGCCAGATGGCCGGCGCCGATCTGCTCACAGCCCTCCAGATCGGCGATGGTGCGCGCCATACGCAGGATCCGGTCATGGCTGCGGCCGGTGAGACCCAGCCGGTCAAAAGCGCCCTTCATCAGTCGCTCGCCCGCCTCATTCAGCGCGCAGAACCGGCCGATCATCGGCGGCGTCATGTAGGCGTTGCAGGTGACAGCGGTGCCGGAAAAGCGCTTTTTCTGGATCTCCCGGGCGGCGTTGACCCGGGCGCGGACTTCCGCCGAGGATTCCGGCGCCGTCCGGCGGCGCATGGCCTCGTACTCCACGGAGGGCACCTCGATGTGCATGTCGATGCGGTCGAGAAGAGGCCCCGAGATGCGGCGCATATAGCTCTCCACCTGATGCTCCGAGCAGGTGCAGCGCCCGGAGGGATGGCCGTACCAGCCGCAGCGGCAGGGATTCATGGCGCACACCAGCATGAAGCGGCTGGGCAGCGTCAGCGAACCGGACACCCGGGTGATGGTCAGGCAGCCGTCCTCCAGGGGCTGGCGCAGCGTCTCCAGCGCGGATTTATCAAATTCCGGCAGCTCATCAAGGAAAAGAATGCCGTTGTGGGCAAGGGAGATCTCACCGGGCCGCGGCACCGTACCGCCGCCGGAGAGGGACACCGGCGAGGCGGTGTGGTGGGGACTGCGGAAGGGGCGGCGGGTGATGAGGGGATTGCGCGCGTCAGTCATGCCGGCCACAGAGTAGATCTCCGTGGTCTGGAAGGATTCCTCCTTCGTCATATCGGGCAGAATAGAGGGCAGGCGCCGGGCCAGCATGGACTTGCCCGAGCCGGGAGAACCCATCAGCAGCACGTTATGGCCGCCGGCCGCGGCGATCTCCAGGGCGCGCTTGACGTTCTCCTGCCCCATCACGTCGGCAAAATCCGGCGCGGCGCCGCAGTTCTCGCCCGCAGGCTTCCAGACCGGCGCGGGGGCGAGGCGCGCAGAACCCTTCAGGTGTGCCATCAGCTGCGCCAGCGTTTTCACGCCGTAGACGGTGATGCCCTCTGCCAGCGTGGCTTCGGCGGCGTTGGCCGCAGGGACAAACAGCTGCCGGATGCCGCAGCGCACGGCATGCATGGCCATGGGCAGCACGCCGCTCACCGGCCGCAGCTGACCGCTGAGGCTCAGCTCGCCGATAAAGGCGGCGTTTTTGGGCAGCGCCGGCAGCTCCTCCGACGCGCTGAGGATGCCCAGCGCGATGGGCAGGTCATACACCGTGCCCTCTTTGCGCAGGCTGGCCGGCGCCAGATTCACCGTGATGCGGCTGACGGGGAACTTGGCGCCGCAGTTTTTCACCGAGGCCCGCACCCGCTCCCGGGCTTCCCGCACCGCGGCGTCGGGCAGACCCACCACATCAAAGGCGGGCAGTCCGCCGGAGAGAAAACACTCCACATTCACTTCATAGCCGCTGATGCCGTGCAGACCCAGCGAACGCACATTGACCACCATGGCGTTTTCTCCTTTCCCACTGCCGAGGGCATAATTTTAATCATTTTACCACAAAAATTTCCCGCAGGGAACAGCCTTCTTGAAAAAGACGAAAAAAAGCCCTGCTCGCCGTAAAGAAACGGGAAAGATACAGCATCAAAGGCACATTTTATCGGAAAAGGCCACAAGCAAAATGAGAAAATTTGTGCATCATGAAGAAAAAATCCAAAACCACACAAAATGGACAAAAATGCCGTTTACACCGTTGACAAATTGTGATATTATCAACAATGTCAAATATTCTGTGCAAATGCGGAGGAGCTGTGTGTACTTCCCGCCTTTTCACGGAACGTTGTTATAATTTAAGGAGGCTCGTTTATGGCAAGAAAAATGAAGTCCATGGATGGTAACAACGCCGCCGCCCACGTGTCTTACGCGTTCTCGGAGGTCGCTGCGATCTATCCCATCACCCCGTCCAGCCCCATGGCTGACTTTGTGGACCAGTGGTCCGCCAACGGTCTGAAGAACATCTTCGGCACCCAGGTCAAGGTTGTCGAGATGCAGTCTGAGGCCGGTGCTGCCGGTGCTGTGCATGGTTCTCTGGGCGCAGGCGCTCTGACCACCACCTACACCGCATCTCAGGGTCTGCTGCTGATGATCCCCAATATGTACAAGATCGCCGCTGAGCAGCTGCCTTGCGTGTTCCACGTGTCCGCCCGTACCGTGTCCACCCACGCCCTGAACATCTTCGGTGACCACTCCGACGTGATGGCCTGCCGCCAGACCGGCTTTGCCATGCTGTGCGAAGGCAACGTGCAGGAAGTCATGGATCTGAGCCCCGTGGCTCATCTGGCTGCCCTGTCCGGCAAGGTGCCCTTCATCAACTTCTTTGACGGTTTCCGTACCTCCCACGAGATCCAGAAGATCGCCGTTTGGGATTACGAGGATCTGGCCGATATGTGCGACATGGACGCCGTGGCCGAGTTCCGCAAGCACTCCCTGAACCCCGAGCATCCCCATATGCGCGGCAGCCATGAGAACGGTGATACCTTCTTCCAGCACCGCGAAGCCTGCAACAGCTACTACGAGGCTCTGCCCGCCGTCGTCGAGAAGTATATGGGCAAGGTCAACGAGAAGCTGGGCACCAACTATCAGCTGTTCAACTACTACGGCGCTCCCGACGC
>SVMH01000013.1 GCA_015067525.1 Oscillospiraceae bacterium
TGACCATGGTGCAGAAGTGGCCCGTCCGTGTGGGCCGCCCCTACCGCCGCAAGTTCCCGCCTGTCAAGCCCCTGCAGTCCGGCCAGCGCGTCATCGACACCATGTTCCCCATCGCCAAGGGCGGTACCGCCGCCGTGCCCGGCCCCTTCGGCTCCGGCAAGACGGTGGTGCAGCATCAGCTGGCCAAGTGGTCCGACGTGGACATCGTGGTGTACATCGGCTGCGGCGAACGCGGCAACGAGATGACCGACGTACTGCGCGAGTTCCCCGAGCTGACCGACCCCCGCACCGGCGAGACGCTGATGAAGCGCACGGTGCTGATCGCCAATACCTCCGACATGCCGGTGGCAGCCCGCGAGGCCTCCGTCTATACCGGCATCACCATCGCCGAGTACTTCCGTGACATGGGCTATGATGTGGCCGTTATCGCCGACTCCACCTCCCGCTGGGCCGAGGCCCTGCGTGAGATGTCCGGCCGCCTCGAGGAGATGCCCGGTGAAGAGGGCTATCCTGCCTACCTTGCCTCCCGTCTGGCCCAGTTCTATGAGCGCGCCGGCGTGGTGGAGTGCATGGGCAGCGATGGCCGCGTGGGCACGCTGACCGCTGTGGGCGCCGTGTCGCCTCCCGGCGGCGACCTCTCCGAGCCGGTGGCACAGGGCACCATGCGCATCGTCAAGGTGTTCTGGGCGCTGGATGCATCCCTGGCCTATCGCCGTCATTTCCCCGCCATCAACTGGCTGAATTCCTATTCCCTGTACCTCGACTCCGTGCGCCCGTGGTTTGACGAGAATCTGGGCGAGCAGTTCATGCGTGACCGCGGCCGCGCCATGCATCTGCTGCAGGAGGAGAACGAGCTCAACGAGATCGTGCAGCTGGTGGGTAAGGATTCCCTCAGCGCCGGTGACCAGCTGACGCTGGAAGTGGCCCGTATGCTGCGTGAGGACTTCCTGCAGCAGAACGCCTTCATGGATGTGGACTCCTACTCCAGCTTCGACCGGCAGAAGAAGCTGCTGGGCATGGTGCTGCGCTATGAGACCCTGGCCCGCGCCGCGCTGGAGCAGGGCGTGGAGGCCCAGAAGGTCTTTGACCTGCCGGCCCGCGAGGAGATCGGCCGTGCCAAGTATGAAGAGGCGGACAGCTATGCCGCCGCCTATGACAAGATCGAAGCTGACATGGAGCAGCAGATCGACGAACTGATCGCAAAGGTGGGTGAGTTTGTATGATGAAGGAATACCGTACCATCCGTCAGGTCTCCGGACCTCTGATGGTGGTCGATCAGGTGGAAGGCGTCACCTACGACGAGCTGGCCGAGATCGAGCTCAGTGACGGCACCGTGCGCCGCTGCAAGGTGCTGGAGGTCAACGGCGACAAGGCCGTGGTGCAGCTTTTCGAAAGCTCCGCCGGCATCAACCTGCGCGACTCCAAGATCCGCTTCCTGGGCCACCCCCTGCAGTTGGCTGTGTCCGGCGATATGCTGGGCCGCGTGTTCAACGGCATGGGCGAACCCATCGACGGCGGCCCTGCATTGCTGGCCGAGAAGTATCTGGACATCAACGGCCTGCCTATGAACCCCGCCGCCCGTGACTATCCCGATGAGTTCATCCAGACCGGCGTTTCCTCCATCGATGGCCTGAACACCCTGGTGCGCGGCCAGAAGCTGCCCATTTTCTCCGGCAGCGGCCTGCCCCACGCCCAGCTGGCAGCGCAGATCGCCCGTCAGGCCAAGGTGTTGGACGACGCCTCCAACTTCGCCGTGGTCTTTGCCGCCATCGGTATCACCTTTGAAGAATCCGAGTTCTTCGTGCAGGAGTTCCGCCGCACCGGCGCCATCGACCGCACGGTCCTCTTTACCAACTTGGCCAACGACCCCGCCGTTGAGCGTATCGCCACCCCCCGCATGGCCCTCACCGCCGCCGAGTATCTGGCCTTTGAGAAGAACATGCACGTGCTGGTGATCCTCACCGACATCACCAACTACGCCGAAGCCCTGCGCGAGGTGTCCGCCGCCCGCAAGGAAGTGCCCGGCCGCCGCGGCTATCCCGGCTACCTGTACACCGACCTTGCCACCATGTATGAGCGCGCCGGCCGCAAGCTGGGCTGCCCCGGCTCCGTGACCATGATCCCCATCCTCACCATGCCCGAGGACGACAAGACCCATCCCATCCCCGACCTGACCGGCTATATCACCGAGGGTCAGATCATCCTCTCCCGCGACCTGTACCGCAAGGGTATCCTGCCCCCCGTGGACGTGCTGCCCAGCCTGAGCCGCCTGAAGGACAAGGGCGTGGGCGCCGGCAAGACCCGCGAGGACCACGCCCCCACCATGAACCAGCTGTTTGCCGCCTACGCTTCCGGTAAGGAGGCCAAGGAGCTGATGACCATTCTGGGCGAGGCGGCCCTGACGCCTATCGACCTGAAATTCGCCAAGTTTGCCGATGAGTTCGAAAGGCGTTATGTCTCTCAGGGCTTTGAGGAGAACCGCAGCATCGTCGAGACGCTGGATCTGGGCTGGGAGCTCCTCAGCATGCTGCCTCGCGGCGAGCTGAAACGCATCAAGAGCGAGATGGTGGATAAGTACCTGCCCAAGAAAGACTGAGGTGCGTTATGGCGAGCAAGACCATCAACCCCACCCGGATGGAGCTGACGCGGCTCAAGGGCCGCATCAAAACCGCCCGCCGCGGCCATAAGCTTTTGAAGGATAAGCGGGATGAGCTGATGAAGCAGTTCATGGAAGTGGTGCGCCGCAACCGCGCCCTGCGCCGCCGTGTGGAGGAGGGACTGGAGAAGGCGGGCCGCGCCATGGCTGTGGCCGGCGCCGTCATGTCCCCGGAGATGCTGGAGCAGGCGCTCCTCTATCCCAAGCAGAGCGTGGAGCTGGACGTGACCTACCGCAACGTCATGAGCGTCAACGTGCCGGTCTACCATTTCAAAACCGCCAACGAAGACCCTACCGAGATCTATCCCTACGGCTTCGCCCAGACCAGCGGTGAGCTGGACGCGGCCATCGAATCGCTGGGACAGGTGTTTCAGGATATGCTGGAGCTGGCGGAGGTGGAGAAGACCATGCAGCTGCTGGCACAGGATATCGAGAAGACCCGCCGCCGCGTCAACGCGCTGGAGTACGTGGTCATTCCCGAGATGCAGCGCAACATCCGCTATATCACCATGAAGCTGGACGAAAACGAGCGCGGCAACACCACGAGACTCATGAAGGTCAAGGATATGGTGCTGCAGGACGCCCACGGGTATCAGTAAAAGAAAAAAGAACCGATTCCAAGGGGAATCGGTTCTTTTTTGTGCCAAAACTTACACCTCGTACTCCGGCTTTTCGCCCAGATAGATGCGCTGCATCTCCCGGTCGATCTCGCCGATGGCCTCCGAGCACAGCCGCAGTCGGGCGGCGTCGCTGTCGGAGAAGTTGCGGTCGGACTTATAGCGCAGCTCGTGCTCCAGACTTGCCCACATGTCCATGGCGATGGTGCGCAGCTGCACCTCCACCGGCAGGTGCAGCGTGCCCTCGGAGATGACGATGGGCACGTCCAGGATCAGGTGCAGGCTGCGGTAGCCGGTCTCCTTGGGCTCTTTGATGTAGTCGGCCTCGCGCTGGATGCCGAAGGATTCGGTACGGGTCAGCAGACGGCGCATGTAGTAGATATCGTCTAAGTAATTGCAGATCACGCGCACGCCGGCCACATCCTGAATGTGGGCAAAGATGTTGTCGATGGTGACTTCCAGCCCGCGGCGCTGCAGCTTTTCGGTGATGCTCTCCAGCGTCTTGATGCGATACTCGATGTGGTGGATGGGGGAGTGGTCGTACATGGTGGCGAACTCTTCGTCCAAAATCTCCAGCTGCGCCACGGCCATTTTCAGCGCGCTGCGGTACAGGTGGTTCAGCCGCACCATGCCCTGCGCCAGCTCAGTCTGCTCGGGGGATATGGTTTTCTGCTGGGACAGGTCTCTGAGGCGGATACTGCTGTGCTTTTCGATCAACATGAGATGTGCTCCTTTATCTTTCTATGACCATCATACCACAAAGCCAACGGTTTTTGTGTGAACAATCCTCTATCGGCTGCCGAAAAAGCGACGCTGGATTTGTGCATAGTGCCCAAAGGGGGAACGGCAGACGCGGGAGGGGAATGGAAACGCCAAAAAGAAGCTGCTCATTTTGTCAGCCTTCACGAAAAAAATTGAAAAGATTGACAATCATTTCGGGCCAACCTATACTGAGGGAAAGAAGAAACGGGGCAACGCTGTCAAAAGCATTGCCCGAAAGGAGAGAGCCATGGAGCAGGCACAATGCAAGGTCAGCATCGGTGAGCGCCGGTATGACAGTCTGGCTGCGGCGCTGGCGGCGGCCCGGGCAGGGGATACGTTGGTACTGTGCGCCGACGCCGTGCTGCACGCTGCGCTGGTGCTGGATAAGGCGGTCACCCTGACCACGGACGGCGCACCTCGCACCATCCGCGCCGACCATGACGGCGCTGTGATCTGCATACGGGCGGCCTGCCGCCTTCTGGGCGCGTCCGCTCAGGCACCGCTGGTGATCGACGGCGGCGCGCTGCCGCGCCGGGAATCCCTGGTGCGTCTGGAAGGGCAGGACATCTTTTTCCGCCATGTGACGGTGACGGGCGGCTGCTGCAGCGGCACCGGCGGCGGTATTTTTGCCGCGGCGCTCAGCTGTGCGCGGATGGAAGACTGCGCCATCACCTATAACCGCGCTGCTGTGGGCGGCGCCGGCTTCGTGGAAGCGGAAGCGGAGCTGTATCTCCACCACTGCGCCATCACCCATAACCGGGCCGATACGGTGGGCGGCGCCTTCCGTGCGGAGGGCAAGCTGCTGCCTACGGGGTGCTGCATTGCGGATAATGAAGCGGCCTATCCTCAGGGCAAGGGCCGCCTGCTGGGCCGGCTGCCGGCATTTAACGGCGTTTCGCTTGGCTGCACCGACGGCGACGGCGTGGAAACCGCCGTCTGGCGGACAGCGGACGGGGGAGACACCTTTGCCGATTATGCCGCCCGCCTGCGGAAGAGCGGCTTTGCCCCGCTGTGGGAAAACCGGATGGACGGCAACACCTTTGCTGCGTTTACGAAAGAAGACCTGACCCTTACGCTGATGGATACGCCCGCCCTTCACGGAGGCACTGTCCGCTTGACGGTGGAGGAAGGGGCGGCGCCGCAGCCGGACGCGCCCGCCGGCGCGGCGGCGACAGAGCCGCTGGCGGTGCTGTTGGGCGTGGGCTGTCCTACCATGCAGAACGGCGCGGCCCTGCTGTTCCGTCTGCCGGACGGCCGGTTTCTTATCGTCGACGGCGGCTATACGGACGATGCACTGCAGCTTTACGTGACGATGAAGCAGCTGTCCGAGGGCAGGGAGGTGCGCATTGCGGCATGGATCCTGACCCATGCCCACAGCGACCATCTGCAGGCGTTTCTGGCCTTCTGGCAGCTGGAGCAAGCGCGTGAGGTGACGCTGGAGCGTGTGCTCATCCACCTGCCCGGCGATGCGGTGTTTGCCCAGAATATGGTGGGCGGCCCGTCATCTTCCCACTGGAAGGGCGAAATGGATCGTTGTCTTGCCGGCATTTCACCGGCGCCGCAGGTGATCCGCGCCCATCCCGGACAGGTGCTGCAGTTGGGCGATGCGATGCTCACGGTGCTCTATACCCACGAGCTGATGGTGCCGCAGGAGATCTGGAGCTTCAACGACACGTCGCTGGTGTGCACGCTGCGCCTTGCCGGCACCGACTTTTTACTGCTGGGCGACTGCGCCGTCAGCGGCGGCAAGGTGCTTACGGATATGTATGACGGTGCGCTGCGCTGCCATGTGCTGCAGGCATCCCATCACGGACACTACAATAACGCGCCTGCGCCCCTTCTTTATCAGAAAACGGGCGCGGCCCACACCTTCTGGTGCAGTACACGCGGCCGCTTCCTTTGGAGCGAGAACCGGAATGCACCGGCCAACCGCTGGCTCTTTGCGCGCGAGCAGCAGGGGGAGATGACCATATGGTGCGCCGCCGACGCGGTGCGCACCTTTGCTGTGGCAGACGGCCACCTGACGCTGCTGACGGCGGAAGAGCGGGTACGGGATCAGGAGGAGAGAGGAGAACAAGCCATGGATATCAAACTGGTTGGACTGGATCTGGACGGAACATTGCTGGATGATGATCGCAAAGTGCGGCAGCGTACCATCGACGCGCTGCGCCTTGCCGCGGCTCACGGCGTGAATCTGGCGGTCATCAGCGGCCGCAACTTTCTGGCGGTGCCGGAGGAGATCCGTGCCCTGCCCTTCATCCGCTATTTTGTGCTCTGCAACGGCGCCGGTATCTACGATCGGGAGCAGGATAAGCTGCTGTTTCAGGCGGATATTCCACTGGACGAGGCGCTGGCGCTGTATGACGCGCTGGAGGAAGAGGACGTCTATTACGACTGCTACCTCTCCGACGGCGCATGGACGCCCCAGAGCCACTATGACCGCATCGACGAGTTTGTGCCCGTGGAATCCCACCGCGCCTTTTTGAAGGTGAACCGCCGGCCCTTCGCCGATTTCCGCGGCGCGCTGCGGCAGCGGGGCAAGTCGGTGTGGAAGGTGCAGTCCATCTATAAGGACACCGCCACCCGCGACCGGGAGATGGCCCGGCTGGCAAAGAAGTTCCCCCAGTACACCTTTGTCACCGCCTATTCCTACAATCTGGAGGTCAACATGCCGGCGGCCACAAAAGGTCAGGGCCTGCTGCAGCTGGCGGACATTCTGGGACTGGACCGGATGCAGGTCATGGCCTTCGGCGACGGCGGCAACGATGTGACCATGCTGCAAAGCGCCGGTGTGGGCGTGGCCATGGGCAACGCCTGCGACGAGGCCAAGGCGGCGGCCGCCTGCGTGGGCCCCACCAACAACGAAGACGGGGTTGCACAGGTACTGGAGGCGCTGATCTGCGGTGAGGCGCAGGTACGCGCCGTGTGCCGCTTCCGCGATGAATAAGAGAAAAAAGCTCCTGCACAGCATGTGCAGGAGCTTTTTTGTATGTTACATCAGTTCGTCGGGGGAGGTTTGTACCACCTGTACGCCGCGCTCGGTCAGCTTGCTTACGGCGGCGGCGCTGACAAGAGAGTCGGTCACCAGCGTGCCGATCTTCTCGATGGGGCAGCAGACGCAGCTGCCGGTGATGCCGAACTTGCTGTGGTCAGCCACGGCGATGATGTGCGCCGTCTTATCAATGACCAGCTGCTTGAACTCGGCGATCTCGCTGGAATACTCGGTGGTGCCCCGGTCGGGCAAAAAGCCGTCACAGGACAGGATGGCAAAGTCGATGCGGTAGAAAGAGGCGAGGAACTCCTTGGCAAACAGGCCGATGCTGGTCAGCGTTTCCCGCTTCACCAGACCGCCGATGTTGTACACGGAGAAGCTGTCGCAAAGACCCAGCTCCATGGCAATGCGCAGAGAGTTGGTCAGCACCGTCAGGTTCTTCTTCTCCTGCAGCAGGGGCAGCACCTCGAATACGGACGTGCCGGTATCCAGAAACACGGTGCAGCCGTCGGGGATCAGAGTGGCCACCCGCTCGGCAATGCTCTTTTTGAACAGCTCGTTCTTCTTCAGTCGCGTATCCCAGGCCTCGATGGTGGCGGGGATGCTGGGGTTCTCCAGCAGGCGGGCACCGCCATATACTTTTTGAATGAAGCCCTCCTGCTCCAGGATATTCAGGTCGCGGCGTACCGTTTCGATGGAAACGCCGAAAATATCGCACAGTTCCTTGTTCAGCAGCTGCTTCTTGTTCAAAAACAGCTTTTTCATCTCCTGAATGCGTGTGTTCTTCAAAACAGGTCACTCCCTGCCACAGATTGCGAAAGTTTCCTTACCGCTAAAAAGAATTATAGCGTCAAAAAATGATAAAGTCAACAGAAACTTAGCAAAATCTGACAATATTCTGAAAGATAATTTGGGCAAAACGCCGACAAAGAAGAGGGGGGATTCGTCGGAATGGAGAAATTGAAAAAGGTGGTCACGACCTGCCTTGACTTGATCGGAAAAGGATGGTAATCTTTAGAAAAAGTTGTCAAACTTTTCGTTTGGAACGATTCAAACTTATCAATTAAAAGGCTGCTTAGCGAATTTGTGACAAAGTTGGCAATATTTTGCTGATAAGAACAATGGCAAAGTCAGCCGCAACATGTGTGCCGGAAAAAGGTCCCGCTGCGGTGGGCAGCGCTCCGGCACATTGCGTTTGAGGAGGTAGAAATGAAAAAGAAGGAACAGACACAGCTGGAACCTGTGTTGGCGAAAAAGAGGAAGAAAGACCAGCCGCTGGGCTATGTCTTCCTGCTGCCGGTCATGCTTTCGCTGGCCGTCTTCACGTTTTATCCCTTTTTCCGCAGCATTTACCTGACCTTCTTCATGGCGGACCGTCTGGGCAACGCCAAGAAGTTCGTGGGCTTCGACAACTACATCCGCCTGTGGCAGAACGGCGAGATCATGGAGACCATCGGTGACACGGTGGTGTACGCCTCCCTCATCTGCGTGGGCACCTTCTGCCTGGCACTGCTGCTGGCCTACCTGTGCGTGGACCCGGTGAAGGGCAGCCGCGGCTACCAGACCATGTTCTCCCTGCCTCTGGCTCTGGCCACCGCACCCATCGCCGCCGTCGGCGCCTACATCTTCGGCTATCACGGCATGCTCAACGGCCTGCTGGGTACCCAGATCAACTGGTTGGGCCACGATGTGTTCAAGATCATCTGCGTGGTGATCTTGGTGTGCTGGTGTAACTGCGGTACCAGCTTTATCTATCTGCTGGTGGGCTTCCGCAACGTACCGGATGACCTGATCGAAAGTGCCAATCTGGACGGCGCCAGCGCATGGACCAAGTTCTTCAAGATCTACCTGCCCATTGCCTCTCCCCAGGTGTTCTACGTGGTGTTTTTGAATATCCTGACGGCTTTCAAGTCCTTCACCATGATCAAGGTGCTCTTCGGCACCGATGAAAACGGCCTGCGGGTGCTCAGCGGTACCATCTACCAGAAGGCGATCCTCGAGCTGCGCTTTGAGACGGCCTGCGTCTATTCGCTGATCCTGTGCGTGCTCATCTTCCTGGTGACCCGCGTGCAGTTCATTCTTGAGAAAAAGGTGGTGCATTATCAGTGAGAAAGAATACGAATGCACCCGAAGCTTCTGCGCGTTTGAAAAAGCAGCGTTTCGGCGTGGCGTGGAAGACCGTGCTGGGCATCTGCTTCATCTTCCCTGTGATCATCGCCTTCCTCTTCAGCTTCCTGCCCAACGACAAGCTGCTGGGCCTGCCCACGCTGCAGACCTTCTTTGAACACTTCACCTTTGAAAACTACAAGTGGGTCTTTGCCAACATCCCCATCTTCAAGTACGTCACCAACTCTTTGCAGATGTGCCTGATCGTCATCGTGGCACAGAGCATCACCGCCTGCCTTGCGGCCTATGCCTTTGCTTTCTTCAAGTTCAAGGGCAAGGACACCCTGTTCCAGATCATCCTCATCGCCATGATGGTTCCCGGCGAGGTGTGCACCATCTGTAACTTCCTGACGGTGCGCGACATGGGTCTGGTCAACACCATGATGGGCCTGACCATCGTGTCGCTGGTCAGCTGCAACTCCATCTTCATGATGCGCCAGAGCTACCTGAGCCTGCCCGGCGAGATGCGCGAGGCCACCATGATGGACGGCTGCGGTGAGATCCGCTACATGCTGCAGTTTGCTGTGCCCCTGTCCATCCCTACCATCGCATCTCTGGCCATCACCACCTTCATCAGCGTCTTCAACGCTTACCTGTGGCCTCTGCTGGTGTCCCGTTCGCCCGAGCATTACACCGTGCAGATCGGTATGGCCCTGCTGGTGGACCATGAGGTCCCCACCTACGGCCGTCAGCTGGCCGGCGCCGTGCTGTGCATGATCATTCCCATCATCTTCTTCGTCATCTTCCAGAGCTACATGGTGAAGGGTCTGACCAAGGGCGCCGTCAAGGGCTGAGCCCTGCTATTCTTCCGGTATTTTCAGACGAATGTCTGCGATACAAAAATTTTTGAAAAGGAGAACACACACATGAAAAAAGTCCTTGCACTGATTCTGGCTTTGGTCATGGCGCTGTCTCTGGTCGCCTGCGGCGAGAAGCAGCCTGAGACCCCCGAAAAGCCCGAGGGCCCCATCACCATCAAGGTCTCCACCGCCCAGAAGGGCGACGGCTTCACCGTTCTGACCGATGCTGCTGCTGCCTTCAACGCCTCCCAGTCTGACTATGTGGTGGACCTGTACTACGGTGGTTCCTACACCGAGATCATGACCATCATGCAGACTTCTACCGAGGCTGACCGCCCCGACATCTTCGCTTCCTCCGGTAATGACACCGCTCTGTACATTGCCATGGAAGACAAGATGTACATCCCCGTTCAGGATTTCATGGATGCCGAAAACTATGAGGACACCATCATCGCCTCCCTGCGCGCTAACTACATGCGTGACGGCAAGTGGCAGTGCTGGCCTCTGGGCAACACCAACGTCGGTCAGTACTACAACACCAACGTGCTGAAGGCCGCCGGTGTTGACGGCAGCGCTCTGGCCAGCTATCAGGAGATCTATGACGCCTGCGAGAAGCTGTCTGCTGCCGGCTACAAGAACTTCTATTACTGCCGCGCTCTGACCCACTTTGACTGGCTCAACTACGCTCTGACCGCTCAGGGCATCCAGTACTATGATGCCGAGAACGGCCGTGCCGGCATCCCCACCAAGTGCCTGTATGATGACGGTGCCGACTGCCAGAAGGCTACCACCGCCTTCTTCCAGTTCCTGATCGATGTGGTCAAGAAGGGCGACTGGATCCTGGATCCCACCATCTCCTCCTCCGACGCCTGGGTCTCCTTCGCTGCTCAGGATGTTCTGATGATGGACGGTTATGTCTCCGGCGCCAACTCCATCGTTTCTCTGGTTGGCGACAGCGGCAACCCCTTCCCCTGGACCTATGAGGTCAGCCCCGTTGTTGAGGCCGGCAAGCCCAACAAGGGCCAGTCCCCCGGCGGCGGTGCTCTGTTCATCGCTAAGACCGGCGACTACTGGCGTCAGCAGGGTGCTTGGGAGTTCATGAAGTATCTGCTCAATGACGATGTCGTCTGCGACTACGCCATGGCTACCGGCTATGTGCCCATCACCACCACCGGTGCTGAGACTGCCGCATACAAGGAGTACATCAAGAACGAGTTCCCCTCCGCCGCTACCGTTATCGCTGCTCAGGACGCTACTGAGGAAGGCATCGCTTACGCTCCTGTGCCCTTCTCCAGCACCGTCAACACCGCCTACAAGGATATCTGCCAGAAGATCCTGGCCGATCCCAGCTACACCGCTGAGATGGCCGTGGCCGAGCTGACCCAGAAGACCAACGAGGCCATCGATCTGTACCGTCTGACCGAGGGTCTGGACTAAGCCGAATCCTGTGCTTTGGTGAAAGAATCCGTCATATAGAAAACCGGTGGGCGGCAGCAAAAACTGCTGCCGCCCACCCAACTTATTTCCTTGCGTTTTATCGGCAAGCATATCACAATTCCGTGCATCTGACCTTGATTTTTCTGCCACACAAGGCATTTTGAATAAAACACCGCCCAAAAGGGTGAAAAGTCGTTGATCGATGAACAAAGAGGGTATTGAAAAGATGAAAAAACGTTTCCCGCTGCGCCGTCTGGCGGCGCTGCTTCTATCCGTCATGCTGATGGCGCTGACCGCCTGCGGCGACAAGCCGGACACCGGCAATACGGACACCCCTGTCCCACCCGAAACGGACAACAGTCTGGAGTCCAAGGTGATCCCCTGGGGCGAACAGGGCTCCATCATCCAGCAGGCTGTCGACAGCAAGTCTATGATCATCTGCTTTATGTCCGGCGAGGACCTCGTCATCAAGAGCGACGCGGAAACCGCCTTTGCTGAGGATAAGTGGGGTGACAGCGCCCTCATCGCCTTCCCCAATGGCCAGACCATGCTCATCGATGCCGGCATGCAGGACTACGCCGAGCTTCTGGTCATGAACCTGAAGGCCATGGGCATCACCAAGCTGGACTACGTGGTGGCCTCCCACCGCCATAATGACCATGTGGGCGCCATGACCTCCCAGCACGGCCCGCTCTACCAGCTTGAGATCGGCCAGATCTACTCCACCGGCATCCTCAATAGCAGCGCCTCCAACCCGGCAGCTATCGAAGGTGCGGCCAATAAGCTGCATATCCCCAACGACTATCTGGCCAAGGGCGATACGCTGGACATCGGCGATGTCCACATCGAGATTCTCTGGCCCCTGCCCGGTCAGGTGAAAACCTCCACCTCCTCCACCGAGGACTGCAACAACGGTTCTCTGGTGATGCGCTTTGACTATGGCGACACCTCCGCGCTCTTTACCGGCGACCTGTATAAGAGCGGTGAGATCCAGATGATCCGTGAGTTGGGCGGCGACGTGGCCAAGCTGGACGTAGATGTGTTGAAGGTGCCTCACCACGGCCGCCAGACCTCCAGCTCCAGCGATCTCATTGACGCCGTGTCGCCCAAGGTGGCCATGGCCACCGGCGCCATCATCATGGAGCCCACCATCTACGCCCAGTACGCCAAGCGGGGTGCAGCGGTGTACCTGGATGTGTACGACGGCTACGTGAAGGTGACCATGGACGGCACCAATGTGTCGGTGGAGTGCAGCCGTGACCGCGGCACCATTGAAGTCTACGAAAAGTTCGACAAGGCCTTCAACATCGTCCATTAAGCGGAACTTTGCGCGCGGTGCCGCGCTTAAGTGATACATCAAAAAGCTATTTTAAACCATTTGACCAATATGAAAGCAAGCAAAGGAGAGCGAGCGTTATGAGCAAGCATGAATTCCGGTATCTCTCTCAGGAGGATATCCTGTCCCTGAATATCCCCTACATGGATGTCATCGACGCTGTAGAGCATGTCATGAGCGAGTTTGGCAAAGGTTCCTGCCAGCTGCCTGTGAAGATCCACGTCAATTCCCATCCCGGCACCTATATCAACGCCATGCCCGCCTATGTGGGCGGCGATAAGGAAGCCCAGGGCCTGAAGTGGGTGGCCGGCTATCCCGAAAACCGCGCCAAGGGACTGCCTGTCACCTGGGGCCTGATGGTGATGAACGACTGTGAGACCGGCGCCGTCACCGCTGTGATGGATGCCCGCTGGATCACTGCCATCCGCACCGCTGCCGTTACCGCCGTGACCGCCAAGTACTGCAAGGTGAAGGATACCACCACCATGACCATCATCGGCGCCGGTGAACAGGGCCGCTGGAATGCCCGCCTGCTGAAGCTGGTGATCCCCGAGCTGAAGAAGATCTATATCGGAGATTTGTATCCCGCCGCCATCGAGGCCTATCTCAACAAGATGCGTCCCCTGATGCCCGATGTGGAGTTCGTGCCCTTCTACACCGAGGAGGAGCGTCAGGCTGCCATCGACGAGTCTCAGATCCTGCTGACCGCTACCCAGCGCGGCGACAAGCCCATCATCTACTGCGAGATGCTGCACAAGGGCATGCTGGGTATTCCTCTGGAGTCCACCGCGTGGGAAGGCAAGACCTATACCCGCTTTGCCGACCGTTTTGTCTGCGATGACCGCAATCTGGTGGCCACGTATCTGGCCGACGGCAAATACACCGACGGTCTGCCCCCCGTGGAAGACCAGCTGATCCTGGGTGACATCATCAACGGTGTGGTACCCGGCCGCGTCAGCGAGGACGAGTTTGTCATCACCTCCAGCCATGGCATCGCCCTGAGCGATGTGGCCGTGGGCAAAATGATCCTGGAGAAGGCCGAGGCACAGGGCGTGGGTACCATGCTGACGCTCATGGAAGAGACCGATATTATCCGCTGATTCATTTTTTCTCCTTTCGCCCTATCATAGACAAAAGAGGCTGCGCCGTTGGCGCAGCCTCTTTTGTCATGTTTCCTTGTTATTTCAGCAGGGTCTCCAGTTCCGCCTTGGCCCGCAAACCCACCAGCGTGCCGGTCACCGCGCCGCCGCGCAGTACCTTCACCGTGGGGATGCTGACGATGCCGAACCGGGTGGCCAGCTGGGGCTCATCGTCCACGTTGATCTTGCCCACCTTGACCCGGCCTGCGTATTCCTCGGCGATCTGGGCGATGGCGGGGGCGATCATGCGGCAGGGACCGCACCAGGGGGCCCAGAAATCCACCAGAACGGGGATATCGCTTTGCAGCACTTCGGACTCAAAATTATCTCTGGTAATGGTGATCTCAGCCATAGGGATCGCTCCTTTTCTTCTCTTTCGTGAGCGCTCTTGTTTATGCCTTCCACAGGCCGTGCAGGTTGCAGTATTCGTACACGGCCACCAGCTCGTCGCCCTCGGTCAGAGCGAACACGGCTTCGGGAGCCTGACCGGGCTGCAGATACTTGATCTGTACGCCCTGCTTGCTCTCCACAGCGATCCACTGGATGGAGTGGACGTCCAGCATGGGGTGCTCCACGCTGCCCACCTTCACGCGGACGGTGCTGCCTTCCACGCTGTAAACGGGGACATGCTTTTCAACGGCTGCGTCGGTGGTGCCGGGTACCAGCTCAGTCATCTTCTTGCCGCAGCAGAAAACGGGCACGCCGCTGGCCTGTACGTGGGTGATGATGTTGCCGCAGGTTTCACAGATATAGAACTTCATAGTAATGTCCTCCTCAAATTGATCTATTTTCAGGTGTAGTGTTTTCCTTTGATGGCTTTACTATACGCCAAGTTTTTCGATTCGTCTGTGGTATTTGCCACACTAACGAAAATTATTTGCATTTATTTTCCCCGCCGGTGCAGCCAGATCAGGCGGACGGCCATGGGGATGAGGGACAGGATCACCACGGCGGCGATGGCGGCGGCCTTGCCGCTTTGGTGGAGGATGGAGACCTCGCTGCTGCTGCGGCCCTCCACCGTCAGCGCTCCCTCGGCCGAGAGCTGTATCATGACCGGCCGGCGCAGCGGGGCATACAGCCCCGGTGCTGCGGTCTGGTGCAGATAGTAGGTGCCCTCCGCCACGTCCCGGAATACCAGACGGCCGGTCTCGTCTGTGGTCAGAATGTTGCTGTCGGGTCGGTCGGGGGCGGTGCTGAGGGAAAAGGAGGCTCCTGCCAGACCGGCGGAGCCTTGCCTGTCACAGGTCCATGCCACTACCGGCACCTGCGCGGCCCACGCGGTGGATACGGACAGAAAAAGGGCGGCGCACAGCGCCGCAAAAATGGTCATGCGCTTCATCTCGTCTCTCCTTTGGCTTTGTTTGTATCAGTATACCCGCCAAAGGGAGAAAAAGCGGTCGTATCGGGCCGCAGCGGGCAAAAAAAGAGGTGTGCGGCCCAAAACCGCACACCTTTTTTATAAGATTTCCCGCAGCTTGTCCAGAAAGGCTTCTTCGCCCCAGGTGTTCACCTTCCAGAACATGGCCTGACTGCCGCCGGAGGTGATGGCACTCAGGCGGACGGGCTCGTCAGGGTTTCCCTGAAAGAGGGTCACATTCATGCTGACGCGGTTGCCGCCGGCGTAGCTGTAGCGCTCAAATACCCGCACACTGCACCGCGCCTCGCCGGAGCGGAAGTCGCTCTGATCCTCCAGCGTGGCGGAAATGCTGCCCTCCATAATGCCATTTTCGATGCGGCGCAGAATGTCGTCAAAGCTGCCGCGCAGCCATTGTTCCAATTTTGCCATTATGTACCTCCTTTTAAAGCGCTTCAAAAGTGGCGATGTATTCGTCGGCCGCCGCTTGGAGCGCGGCGGTGATGTCCTCTTTCTGTCCGTCGTTGACGGCGCAGGTGTACCATCCGGCCTTCACGGCGGTGGTGCAGGCGGTCAGGTTGTCGTCATAGAAGCAGATGTCCTCTTTTTGGCAGCCCAGACGGCGCACCACCTCGTCATAGATGAGGGTTTCGGACTTGGACATGCCGAAATCCTCCACCGACCACACCTGATCGAACAGGTCGTATACGCCGTTGTGCTGCAGGCATACGTCGGTCACCAGATGGGGACTGGCGGTCAGCACGTACAGAGCGCAGCCGGATGCCTTCAGCTTGCGCAGGTATTCGCCCACGCCCGGCTTCAGACCGATGTTGTGGGCATATTCGTGGTGCAGAATGGTCTGGATGCGGCCCACGATGTCCTCCACCGTGCCCGGCACGCCCATGGTCTGATAGAGCTGGGCGCTCTTGGTGTAGCCCAGGGGGGTGAGGACCTCGATAAGGTCGGGGGAGTAGGGGATGTCCTCCTCGTCCAGCACCTGCAAAATGCCGCGGGAGTAATAGGGCATGGAGTTGACCAGCGTGCCGTCCAGGTCGAAAATGTGGATCTTTTTCATTGAACTTCCTTTCCGCGGCGCAGGGCCATCAGTTGGTGCAGGGCGTCGCTATGCAGGGCGAAGTGGTGGGCCTGCGCCTGATAGATGGCGTAGAGCTGATCGTATACGGCAGTGTGCCGGGCGTCGGGCGTGTAGGTGCGTACCGCGGGTGCAGCCATGGCCGCTGTAACCTGCGGCAGCGAGCCGTGGCAGCCGGCAGCGGCCGCAGCCAGAATGCCGGCGCCCAGCGCACAGGCCTGATCGCTGGCACAGACGCGGATGGGGCGGCCCAGCACGTCGGCGTAGATCTGCATCATCAGCTCATTTTTCTGGGCGATGCCGCCGCAGACCGTGTATTCCTCTGTCTCCAGACCGGCCTTGCGGTAGGTGTCAAAGATGAGGCGCACGCCGTAAGCGCAGCTCTCCAGCAGCGCGCGGTACAGCTCCTCAGGGCGGGTGCGCAGGGTGAGACCCAGGATCACGCCGCTTAAATCGTCATCCACAAAGGGGGAGCGCTGGCCGTTCCACCAGTCCAGCGCCACAAGACCGCTGCAGCCGGGGGTGAGTGCCGCTGCCTTTCGGGTCAGCAGCTGGTGGATGCTGATGCCGCATTCGGCGGCTTCGGCCATGTCGTCAGCGCCCACGCAGCGGCGCACGAACCAGTCGAACATGTCACCCACACAGGGCTGGCCGGATTCATAGGCGTACAGATCCGGCAGAATGGAGTCTTTGGCGTAGCCGCAGATGCCGCTGACGGAAACGTCTGCTCCGTCCACCAGCAGCTGGCAAGAGGAGGTGCCCGTAATGATCACGGCCTGCCCCGGACGGTTCACACCGGCGCCCAGCACGGCGGCGTGGGCGTCCACGATGCCGACGGCTACCACGGTGTCGGGGGATAAGCCCATCCGGCCGGCCCACTGTTCCGTCAGCGTGCCGGCACTTTCCCACGGCGGCAGGATCTCGCCCCGCAGGGCGCGGCGGCACAGGTCGGGGAAGTCGGGGTGCAGGGCGCGCAGGAAGGCATCAGAAGGACAGCTGCCGTCCTCAGCCCAGAACTGCTTGAATCCGGCGGCACAGCTGTTGCGATGCAGCTTGCCTGTCAGCTGCCACAAAAGCCAGTCGCCCGCCTCCAGAAAGACGTCGGCCCGCTGCGCCAGCTCCGGATCCTCCTCCAGGATCTGCAGCAGTTTGGGATAGGTCCATTCCGAGGACACGCGGCCGCCGTAGCGGGGCAGGAACGGCTCGTTCATCTGCCGCGCCAGCGCTTCGATGCGCCCGGCGCAGCTCTGGGCGGCGTGATGCTTCCACAGCTTGAGGTAGGCGTGGGGACGGTCCGCCAGACCCGGCAGATCGCACAGCGGCACACCGGCGCCGTCTGTGGGCAGCACGGTGGCGGCCGTCACATCCCAGCCGATGGCCGCGATATCCTCCGGCGCAAGACCGCTTTGGGCCATGGCGCCGCGGACGGCTTCGGTCAGGGAGTCCAGATAATCCTGTGGGACCTGCAGCGCCCACTGGGGCGGCAGCGCCGTGCCGCAGGGCAGGTTTTCACTCAATACGCCGTGGGCGTAAGCGCTCTCGGCCGAGGCAAGGATCCGTCCGTCACGGCTGTCGGCCACAACGGCGCGGGCCGACAGTGTGCCGAAGTCCACACCGATGGTATAGTTTCCGCGGAGCATAGAGCCACCTCCTTGTTGTTCTACCTATAGCATACGACCAAATATGCGCAAATGCAAAACCTTTTTGCCCTCGGCGGCCTTTTTGGCAACTGCGCACGGCGCGCGGGCGCGGGGATGGCGCGCATTTCGGTTTTCACCTGCTTTTTTGCGCCATTGTCCATTGACGGGCGGCGGCAAACGTGCCATACTGATGCCAGAATCCGGCGCCGGCAGGCGCCCGTGTGAAAAAAGGAGCAACGACCATGGAACAGCGCATCTTTCTTTGCGGCATTCAGCAGGAGACCGCGTCTTTCAACCCCAATCTGACCCCTCTGGAGGAGTTTATCGGTAAGGGCTACGCGCAGGGTGAAGCTGTGGTGAACAATCACCGCGGCGTGAAGAGCTGCGGCGGCGGTATGGTCGCTGCTGCGGAGGAGAATGGCTATACCGTCGTTGGCGGCGTGGATATCGGCTGCCACAGCGGCGGTGCTGCCAAAGACGAAGTGGCTCAGTGGTTTTTGAGCCAGACCCTGCCCATGCTGCGCGCGGCCATGCCCGTCAAGGCCGTGTTTGTGACGCTCCACGGCGCCACCCAGTCCGACGCATCCGACGATGTGTGCGGCGATGTGCTCACCGCCATCCGCGAAGTGGTGGGTGAGGAGGTAGTGATTGCCGCTTCCTGCGACCTGCACGGCAACGTGACCGAGCGCATGATGCGCGCCGCCGACTTTATCAGCGGCTATCAGACCTACCCCCATCTGGACTTTTTCTCCACCGGCTACCGTGTAGCCTCTCTGGCCATCCGCAAGCTGCAGGGCAAGCCCACCCGCATGGCGTGGACCACCGTACCCCAGACGGCGCCCGCCCACGGCTATACCACCACCGCCGGCGGATTGAAGAAGCTGATGGACCGCGCCCACGCGCTGGTCAAGGACGGCACCATTCTGGATTTCTCCATCTTCCAGGTCCAGCCCTGGCTGGATGTGTGCAAGAGCGGCTCCACCGTTCTGGTGGCCGCCGAGGATGAGGCCACCGCCAAGGCCGTGGCCGACGATCTGGCCGCTGAGGAGTTCTCCCTGCGCGAAGAACTGCAGGGACCCAGGCTGTGGACCATTGAAGAGGTGGTGCAGGCCGCCATTGACAACACCGAGGATAAGCCTGTGGTGCTGGTGGACAGCGCTGACTCTCTAGGCGCCGGCTCTTCTGCTGACAGCGCCGAGGTGCTGCGCTGGCTGCTGCCTCATCGCGATACGCTGCGCTCCGCCATCACGGTGACGGATCTGCCCGCCGTGGACAAGGCCTTTGCGCTGGGCGTGGGCGGCAAGGCCGACTTCACGCTGGGCGCCACGGTGGCTCCCTCTCTCAGTTCCCCTGTGGAGGTGAAGGACTGCGTGGTCAGAAGCTTGCATAACGGCGACTTTATTCTCGAAGGTCCCGCCAGCCGCGGCAGCCAGACCAGCCTTGGCCGCACCGCCGTGCTGCAGGCCGGCCAGATCTTCATCGTGGTGTGCTCCTACTGCAGCAACAGCCGTGACCTGCAGGCTTACCGCGGTGTGGGCGTGGAGCCTACGCTGTGCCGTCTGGTCAACGTGAAGGCCTGCACCTCCTTCCACGCGGCCTATGACCCCATCGCCGCGCAGACATGCAACACCATTACCCCCGGTGCCGCCGGTGTACAGCTGACCATTCTGCCCTTCAAGCGCATCCCCGCGCCCTTCTATCCCTTCCAGGAGACCACGCAGGATATGGTGCCTGCCGCCGTCTGCCTGCGCTAAAGCTTGCGTGCAAAGCCCCGCTTCTTTTCGGAAGCGGGGCTTTTTCCGTTGACGAAACGGGAAAAATGTGCCATACTGATTCCAGAATTTGGCGCGATCAAGCGCGTATATAAAAAGGAGCGGCACAGGAAATGGAACAGCGTATTTTTCTTTGCGGTATTCATCAGGAGACGGCCTCTTTTAACCCGATCCCCAGCACGATGAAGGATTATACCAGCTATGTCTATCAGGCCAACGGCGAGGAACTGATCGCCCAGAACCGCGGCAAGCCCACCTGCCTTGGCGGCATGATCGATGTGGCTGAAAAGCACGGCTATGCCCTGTGCGGCAGCACCAATATGTTTGCCTGCAGCGGCGGTGCCGTGCAGCAGAGCGTGGTGGACGCGTTCCTGGCCCAGACGCTGGCCGATCTGAAGGCTGCCATGCCCGTGGGCGCGGTGCTGGTGTCCCTCCACGGCGCCACCCAGTCCGACGCATCCGACGATGTGTGCGGCGATGTGCTCACCGCCATCCGTGAAGCGGTAGGCGAGAACGTGGTCATCGGCGCTTCCTGTGACCTCCACGGCAACGTGACAAAGCGTATGATGCAGGCCGCCGACTTCATCAGCGGCTATCAGACCTATCCCCATCTGGATATGTTCAATACCGGTGCCCGCGTCACCGAGCTGGCCATCCGCAAGATGGAGGGCAAGCCCACCCGTATGGCATGGACCACCGTGCCCCAGACGGCGCCCGCCCACGGCTACACCACCAATGAGGGTGGCCTGAAGAAGCTGATGGACCGCGCCCACGCTCTGGTGGCCGACGGCACCATTCTGGATTTCACCATCTTCCAGGTCCAGCCCTGGCTGGATGTGACCGTCAGCGGCTCCACCATTCTGGTGGCGGCTGAGGATGAGGCCGTGGCCAAGGCCGTGGCCGACGATTTCGCCGCTGAGGAGTTCTCCCTGCGCGAAGAGCTGCAGGGCCCCAAGCTGTGGACCATGGCCGAAACGGTGCAGGCCGCTCTGGATAATACCGAGGATAAGCCCGTGGTGCTGGTGGACTCTTCCGACTCTCCCGGTGCCGGTTCCGCCGGTGACAGCGCCGCTGTTCTGGAATACCTGCTGCCCCATCGCGATGTGATGCGCGCCGCCGTGGCCGTGGCCGATGCCGCCGCCGTGGAAAAGGCCTACGCGCTGGGCGTGGGCGGTAAGGCCGACTTCACGCTGGGCGCCAGCATTTCCCCCACCCTCAGCTCCCCCGTGGAGGTGAAGGACTGCGTGGTCAAGAGCCTGCACCGCGGTGACTTCGTGCTGGAAGGCCCCGCCAGCCGCGGCGCCCGCGGCAACATGGGCCCCGCCGCTGTGCTGATGGCCGGTCAGCTGATGATCCTGGTGTGCCACGACTGCAACAACTGCAAGGATCCCCAGTTCTACCGCAGCGTGGGTATCGAGCCCACTCTGTGCCGTCTGGTCAGCGTCAAGGCCTGCACCTCTTTCCGTGCCGCCTATGAGCCCTTCTCCGCCCAGATCTGCAACACCATCACCCCCGGTGCTGCCGGTGTGCAGCTGACGATGCTGCCCTTCGCCCGCATCCCCGCACCCTTCTATCCCTTCCAGGAGACCACGCAGGATATGATCCCTGCCGCCGTGTGTCTGCGCTGAATAAACACAGAAAACCTGTCCGCCGCCGCGGACAGGTTTTTTCTTTGCACAAATGTGCTGACACTTGCATATGTGGGCAGTTCATGGTACAATGCGCCCATAAAGACCCGCAGAAAAAGCGGAAATATGAAGGGAGACATGATTATGAAAAAGATCGCTGCGTTTATCCTTTCGCTGTGCATGGTGCTGACGCTGCTGAGCGGCTGCGGCAGTTCCGGCAGTTCCGGCGGCGCTGTCAGTGAAAATGGCGAGTGGTCCGGCGCTGCGCCCAAGTATGTGTTTTTGTTCATCGGCGACGGCATGAGCTATCCGCAGGTCCAGGTGGCCGCTGACTATCTGGGTGCTCTGGCGGACGAGGACTATGAACGTGCCCAGCCCAGCAAGAACAGCATCGGCCCCATTCTGGACGGCCCGGAATACCTGAACTTCATGAACTTTGATGTGGCAGGCTCCGCTGTCAACTATGACAGCAACTCCTTTGCCCCCGACTCTGCCTCTTCGGCCACGGCCATTGCCACCGGCCACAAGACCTACTCCTCCTCGCTGAGCGTGGACGAGATGGGTACCACCAAGTATGAGACCATCGCTGAGAAGATCCATGCCCAGACCGAGATGAAGGTGGGCATCGTCACCAGCGTGAACCTGAACCACGCTACCCCCGGCGCTTTCTACGCCCACCAGGCCAGCCGTTCCCAGTACTATGAGATCGGCAAGGAGCTGGTGAAATCCGGCTTTGACTATTTTGCCGGCGGTGAGTTCCTGAAGGTCACCGACCTGCACGAGCTGGCCCAGAAGGCCGGCTATAAGGTGGTTCGCACCCAGGCCGAAGCCGAGGCCCTCTCCTCCAAGGATGGGAAGGTCATCGTTATCGGTGAAAAGCTGGCTGACAGCAGCAGCCTCTCCTATGAGATCGACCGCGCCGAGGGCGAGTGGGCTCTGGCCGACTACGTGAAAAAGGGCATCGAGGTGCTGGACAATAAGAACGGCTTCTTCATGATGTGCGAAGGCGGCAAGATCGACTGGGCCTGCCACGCCAACGATGCCGTGACCGCCATGCACGATGTGCTGGCCCTGACCGACGCTGTTCAGGTGGCGGTGGACTTTGCTGCCAAGCATCCCCAGGAGACGCTGATCCTTGTCACCGGCGACCATGAGACCGGCGGCATGAGCATCGGCTTTGCCGGCACCGAGTACGACACCTATCTGACGCTGCTGCAGAATCAGAAGCTCTCCTTTGAGCAGTTTGACGCCCTGTACGCCACCAAGTACAGCCGCAACACCCCCTTTGAAACGGCTCTGGCCGATATCGAGGAGTGCTTCGGCCTGACCGTGGATTCCAAGGGCAAGATGATGAAGCTCAACGGCTACGAGCAGGAAGTGCTGAAGACCGCCTTTGAAAAGACGGTGGGCACGCTGAAGGGCATGAGCGTACAGGAGTCCAATATCCTCTACGGTACTTATGAGCCCATCACGGTGGCTGTCACCCATATCCTCAACAACAAGGCCGGCCTGAGCTGGAGCTCCTTCTCCCACACCGGTCTGCCCGTGGCTGTCTTTGCCGACGGCGTGGGCGCCGAGCTCTTCGGCGGCTACTACGACAATACCGAGATCTTCTACAAGCTGGCAGATCTCCTGAACGTGGAATAAGACCGTGAAAGCCCTGAACCGGCGCGAAAAGCTGACCTACGGCGCGCCTGTATGGGTGTGCCTCGCCCTCATCGTGCTGCTGCTGATGCTGCCCACCGGGTTTGAAGACGCGGTGCAGTACCAGACGGCGGAGCGTTGCGTGGCGGAAGTCACCGCGGTGGACAATTCCTTCATCAAGGATACCGGCCTTGTGCGCTCCGGCGACCAGATCTGCACGCTGCAGGTCGTCAGCGGCATGTTCCGCGGCCAGACCGTCACCGGCACTAACCTGCTGCGCGGCTCGCTGGCGGAGGATAAGATCTACGAGGTGGGCGACCGGGCGCTGGTGGTCATCAGCCACAGCGCGGGCGAGGTGATCGCCGTCACCATGACGGACCATTTCCGTTTGAACTGGGAAGTGGTGCTGGCGGTGCTGTTTGCCCTGCTGTTGGTGCTCTTTGCCGGCAAAACCGGCCTGCGCGCCCTGCTGAGCTTTGTGCTGACCGTTCTTATGCTGTGGAAGCTGCTGGTGCCGCTGTACCTCAAGGGCTGGAACCCCATCTGGATGGGATTGCTGGTGGCTCTGCTGCTGACGGTGCTGATCATCGCCATGGTCTACGGCTTTGACCGGCGCTGCGCCGCGGCGGTGTCGGGTTCTTTCCTCGGCATCGCGGTCACGGCACTGCTGGGTATGGTGTTTACCGATGCCTTTCAGATCCACGGCGCGGTGATGGAGGCCTCCGAAAGCCTCCTGTACGCCGGTTTTGCCCATCTGAACCTGACGCAGATCTTCATGGCCTCCATCTTCATCGGCGCCTCCGGCGCGGTGATGGACCTGAGCGTGGACATTACCTCCGCCGTGGCGGAAGTGGTGGAGAAAAAGCCGGACATCTCCGCGTGGGAAGCGGTGCGCTCGGGCATGAACGTGGGCCGTGCCGCCATGGGTACCATGACCACCACGCTGCTTCTGGCCTATTCCGGCGGCTACGTGTCGCTGCTGATGGTGTTTATGGCCCAGGGCACGCCGGTGAGCCACATCCTCAATTATAAGTATGTGGCAGCCGAGCTGGTGCATACGGTGGTGGGTTCCTTCGGCCTTGTGACGGTGGCGCCCTTCACGGCTCTGTGCGCCGGCTTCTGGCTGACGCGCAGCCGTAAATAAAATGTATGATCGGAAAGAGACGTCCGCTTTGGCGGACGCCTCTTTTTCGTTGACAAAAAAGAGGGGAGGGGGTATCCTGTTGGCAAATACAAGTCCCCCTTTCGGCGGGCGGTAAAGGAGCGGTACAGCATGAAAAAGACCATCTTGTTCTGCGGCATCCATCAGGAGACAGCATCCTTCAATCCCGTTCCCTCCACGGCGGAGCATTTCAAGCGCTTCGTCTGGGAGTGGGAAGGCGAGCACATGCTGCAGCGCTTCCGCGGCAACAAAAGCTCTATGGGCGGTCTGATCGCTGCGGCGGAGGATGCGGGTTTCGCGCTTCGCGGCAGCGCCTATCTGCGCGCCTACAGCGGCGGCCCCGTGCAGCAGAGTCTGGTGGACGCCTTTCTTGACCGCGTCCGGCAGGATCTGGCGGAGATCGGCCCTGTGGACGGCGTGCTGCTGGCCCTCCACGGCGCCACCCAGTCCGATGCCTCGGACGATGTGTGCGGCGATGTGCTCACCGCCATCCGCGCCATGGTGGGGGAGGAGGCCGTCATCGCCGCTTCCTGTGACCTGCACGCCAACGTGACGGAGCGCATGATGCGCGCCGCCGATTTTGTCAGCGGCTATCAGACCTATCCCCATCTGGACGCCTATGAGACCGGCTTCCGCGCCGGAGCCCTTGCCGCGCGGAAGCTGCGCGGCGAGCCCACGCACATGGCATGGACGACCCTGCCCCAGATGGCCCCCGCCCACGGCTATACCACCGAGGCCGGCGGATTGAAAAAGCTGATGGACCGCGCCCACGCCATGGTGGCCGAGGGTAAGATCCTGGATTTCTCCATCTTTCAGGTGCAGCCCTGGCTGGATGTGGACTGCAGCGGCTCTGCCGTGGTAGTGGCTGCCGAAACCGAAGAGGCTGCCAAGGCGGCAGCGGCCGAGCTGGCGGCGGAGGAGTTCGCCCTGCGCGCCGAGCTGCAGGGCCCCAAATTGTGGTCTATTGAGGAGACCATCCGCGCCGCGCTGGAGAATCCGGAGGATAAACCCGTGGTGCTGGTGGACAGCGCCGACTCTCCCGGCGCCGGCTCCAACGGTGACAGTGCCGCCGTCATCGAGGGTCTGCTGCCCTACCGCGACACGCTGCGCGCTGCTGTAGCGGTGGTGGATCCCGCGGCTGTGGCCAAGGCCTTTGCCCTCGGCGTAGGCGGTGAGGCCGACTTTACGCTGGGCGGCTCCATCGCCCCCGAGCTGAGTGCGCCGGTGACCGTACCCGACTGCACCGTCAGGAGTCTGCACAGCGGTGAATTCATCATTCAGGGCCGCGCCAGTCACGGACAGACCGTATCGATGGGCCGCAGCGCTGTGCTGCAGGCCGGTCAGCTGCAGATCGTGGTGTGCCACAGCTGCAGCAACAGCCGTGATCTGCAGGCGTTCCGCGGCGTCGGTGTGGAACCCACGCTGTGCCAGCTGGTCAGCGTCAAGGCCTGCACCTCCTTCCGTGCCAATTATGAGCCCATCGCCGCTCAGATCTGCAATGCCGATACCCCCGGTGCCGCCGGTGTGGACCTGCTGCGCCTGCCCTTCAAGCGCATCCCTCAGCCCTTCTATCCCTTCCGGGAGACCACGGAGGATATGATCCCCGCACCCGTCTGCCTGCGCTGAATGTGAAACATAAAAGCCTCACCCGTTTTCGGGTGAGGCTTTTGTTACGTTTCGGCGGCAAACTGCCGTCCTGTGTGGTCAATGGTGTAGTTCTCCCAATAAATGAGCTGCGAGATGGGTACCACCGTCAGCCCCTTTTGAATGAGACATTCCAGCACCTCCGGCAGCGCTTCGGGGGTGTGGAGGGCGGCGTTGTGGAACAGTACGATGCTGCCCTGTTCCGCCTTGCCGGTGACGCGGTCGCAGATGGTTTTGGCGTCGTAATCCTTCCAGTCCAGACTGTCCACATCCCACTGGATGGGCTCCATGGCCATGGAGCGGATGGCGGCGATCACGTGGTCGTCGTACTCTCCGTAGGGGCAGCGGATCAGCGTGGGCGTCACGCCGGTGACGGCGGCGATCTTCTCGTTGCAGGCCGTCACGTCGGCCACGATCTCCTGAGCCGTCATGGTGTTGTAGTGGTCGTGATGGTCCGAGTGGTTCATTACTTCGTGGCCGGCATCGTGCAGCGCTTTGACGGATTCGGGGTACTTTTCCACCCAGTCGCCCACCACAAAGAAGGTGGTCTTCACGTTGTATTTAGCCAGAATGTCGATGAGCAGCTGCGTGTCCTCGTTGCCCCACGCCGCGTCAAAGGAGATGGAGCACAGGGGCTGCTCGCACGCCACCGAGTAGATGGGCAGCTGCCGCTCGGTGGCCGCGGCGGTGACGGCTGCGGGGTAGGTGACGGCGCAGAACAGAGCCGCCGCCATGAAAAGCACCGACAGCCACGCAACGTGACTGCGGCGCAGCAGCAAAATTTTCACACGGTGAGAGCGCATAGAAAGCCCGCCTTTCTTTTTTTGCTATGGATATGCATCGGCGGCTTCGGTTATGCGGGAAAAGAAAAAAGCGCCCCGCAGGGCGCTTTGATGATATGCGGATTCAGCGCAGGCCGTCGGCGTCGGCGGACACGTTGACGCTGGGCATGCCGTAAGCGTCGTTGCTGGGCGCGGACAGCTCCGTGCAGCGGTCGTATTCCACCTGCATCACGGCCTTGATGGTGTGGCGGCCGTAGTCGTCCAGCTGGGAATACTGGTTGAACAGCCGCTGGGTCTCCTCCGTCAGATAGAAGGAGGCGTCGTCGCTGAGGGCCTTGATGCCCAGAGCGCGGCAGATCTGCACCACCGTGTCGAAGGAGGAACCGCCGATGCCGTTGTGCAGCGCGCTGTTGATGGTGGACAGGGGGATGTTGACGGCAAAAGCGAACTGACGCACGCTCTTATACTGCCGCGCGATCTCCGTGCGAACAATTTTAGTCAGATTATCCATAAATAGACCCTCTTTACAAATAATACATATGTTTATGGAACCCTACGTTTTGTAGCTGTCATTATAGCATGAGCGCCAAAAAAGGCCAAGCATAAAAATCGCTTTTCCGAAAAATTTAACTTTTATCATAAGACGGCCCAAACCTCGCCCCCTTTTTTGGGCAGTTTGGCGGAAATATTTGGAAATTGAAGAAAAGACGCAAAATGTTGTTTTTGCCGTTTGGCAAAAGGTGCTTTTCATCCGGAGGTGTTTGTGATAAAATACTGCAAAACAGGCTCATTTCAGCGCCTTTGCCGGATAGTGCGGCAGCTGCTGCGCCGTTACCGCGATCACGGCGTGGCCCGCAGCTGCGCTGCACTGACGTATTATCTGGTCTTTGCGGCCTTTCCGCTGCTGTTGCTGTTGGGCACGCTGCCCGGTGCGCTGGGGCTGGAGAGCGAGAGCCTGCTGCGCTCGCTGGAGCGGATCGTGCCGCAGCAGGTTACAGCGCTGGTGGGGCAGTACTGGGCGGATGTGGCGCAGGGAGGCGGGCAGCGGCTTTTGTGGTCCAGCCTGATTTTTTCCCTGTGGCTGCCCATGCGGGCCACGGACTGTCTGCTGTATGCTCTGCGCCGTGCCTTCGGCGCGCTGCGCCCGTCCGGCTTCAGCCAGAAACTGCGCACGCTGCTCTTTACCGTGTGGCTCATGGTCACGCTGGCCCTTGCGCTGCTGCTCATCACCGTGGGCCGCCGTGCGCTGGTGTATGTGTCGGGTCGTCTGGGCCTGCCGGACTGGGTGGCGCTCACGTGGAATGCGGCGCGCTTCGTGCTGCTGGGCCTTGTACTGGCGGCGGCGCTGGCAATCCTTTATATGCTGGCGCTGGGTAAACGCCGCCCTCTTCGTCAGGTGGCGCCGGGCGTGGCGGTGTCGCTGGCATCGTGGATGGTGCTTTCGGCGGGATTTTCGTATTATGTGGAGCATATGGCCGGTTATGCCGCGCTGTACGGTTCCGTGACCGCGGTAGTGGTAACGCTGCTGTGGCTGTATATGAGCGGCTTGGTGCTCATCATGGGTGCCGAGCTCAACGCGGTGCTGCGTGCAGTAGGACGCAGCAGATAAAAAAGGAGGAAAGACCCATGCGGATCATTATCATCGGCAGCGGCAAGGTGGGCTACGCCATTGCCAGCCAGATGGCGCTGGAAAAACACGACGTGGTGCTGGTGGACGGCAACGCCGCGGCCCTGCAGAAGGCGGACAGCGCGCTGGACGTCATGTGCGTGGAGGGCAACGGCGCCAGCATCAGCGTGCTCAAAAGCGCCGGCGCGGCTCAGGCGGATCTGGTCATCGCCGTTACCAACAGCGATGAGACCAATCTGGTCTGCTGTCTGATCGCCAAAAAGCTGGGCGCCGGACATACTATCGCCCGCGTGCGCAACACCGACTACCGGGGCGATGCGGATATGCTCAAGCGGGAGATCGGCCTGGACATGGTCATCAATCCCGACCTGGCGGCCGCCCGCGAGATCGCCCGCATCATCAGCTTCCCCGCGGCCTTTTCCGTAGAGCCCTTTGCCCGGGGCCGCATCGATATGATCGGCTTCTATGTCTCGGCCAAGGATGCCCTCTCCGGTGTGCCGCTGAGTACCTTTAACCGCAACCGCATTGCCGAGGTGCTGTTCTGTGCCGCCGAGCACGAGGGTGAGTATGTGATCCCCGATGGCAATTTTGTCCCCCAGCCCGGTGACCGCCTCTACATGGTGGGCTCCAAGGCCGAGCTTTTGAAGATGCTCAAGGGCATGGGCCGCACGCTGCAGCGGGTGAAGGATGTGTCGCTGCTGGGCGGCAGCCGCATCGCCATGTATCTGACGTGGGAGCTGCAGAAAGCCAATACCCGGGTGCGCATCGTGGAAAAGGAGTGGGCCGACTGTACCATTCTGGCAGATGAGCTGCCCGGCGCCATGGTCATCCACGGTGACGGTACCGACAGAGAGCTCATCGCCAGCGAGGGTATTTTTAATGTGGATGCGTTCGTGTCCCTCACCGGCCGCGACGAGGAAAACCTCCTCATGGCGCTGATGGCCCGCCGCGCCGGCGTTGCCAAGGTGCTGGCCAAGATGAACCGCCCCGGTTATCTGGATCTGGTGCGTGACACCGGCATTGAAAGCATCATCACGCCCCGGAATATCGTGGCCAATCAGATCACAAGCTATGTCCGTGCGCTGGCCAACTCCGAGGGCAGCGCGGTGGAGAGCCTGTACCGCCTGTTGGACGGCACGGTAGAGGCGCTGGAATTCACCGCCACCGCCAGCAGCCGCGGTCTGCTGGGCGTGCCGCTGAAGGATCTGCACCTGAAAAAGGGCGTGCTGCTGGCTGCCGTCAGCCGCAGCGGCAAGACCGTCATCCCCGGCGGCATGACCACCATCGAAGAAGGCGACAGCGTGGTGGTGGTGACCCGCACCACCGGCCTGAAGGATCTGCAGGATATTCTGGCCGACTGACGCCGCCATCAAGAAAGGAACCCAACCATGGAACAGAAACTGCGTGAATACGCCGCGCTTCTGGCGCAGGTCGGCCTGAACATCCAGCCCGGTCAGACTCTCATCATCTCCTCTCCCGTGGAGTGTGCCCACTTTGCCCGCCTGTGCGCGTCCGCCGCCTATGACGCCGGCTGCCGCGAGGTGGTTATGAACTGGCACGATGATTTCCTGGCCCGGGAGAAATTCCTCCGCGCCGACAGCACCGTCTTTGACGATGTGCCCCAGTGGCGCCGCCACTTCTTCAACGATTACGCCCAGCAGGGCGCCGCCTATCTCTCCATCGCTGCTGAGGATCCCGAGCATCTTCTGGGCGTGGATCCGGACCGTCTGATCCGCTCCCAGCGCGCCGGCGGCAAGGCGCTGGAACCCTTTTACCGCCTGCAGATGAGCAGCGGCTTCCCCTGGTGCATCGCCTCCATTCCCATTCCCAACTGGGCCTGCCGCGTCTTCCCCGATCTGCCGGTGGAGGAGGCCATGGACAAGCTGTGGGATGCCATCTTCCACACTATGCGCATCACCGGCGACGGCAAGAGCGCGGAGCGCTGGCGGGAGCATATCGACATGCTGGCGCAGCGCAAGGAAAAGCTCAACGCCCTGCGCCTGCACACCCTGCGCTACACCAATTCTCTGGGCACCGACCTGACGGTGGAACTGCCCGAGGATCATATCTGGGAGTCCGGCGACGACGTGACCCAGTCCAGCCAGACCTTCGTGGCCAACATGCCCACCGAGGAGATCTTCACCGCGCCCCTGCGCCATGGCGTCAACGGCGTGGTGTATGCCTCCATGCCGCTGGTGCATGACGGCAACATCATCGACGGCTTCCACTTCGTGGTCAAAGACGGCCAGATCGTGGAGGCCGTGGCCGAAAAGGGCGAGGACGTGCTGCGCTCGGCCATCAGCGTGGATGAGGGCGCGGCCTACTTCGGCGAGGTGGCGCTGGTGCCCTATGAGAGCCCCATCTCCAACTTGCAGCTCCTTTTCTACAACACCCTCTTTGACGAGAACGCCGCCTGCCATATCGCTTTCGGCGAAGCTTATCCCTGCATCACCGGCGGCCGCGACATGACCAAGGAGCAGCTCAAGGAAAGGGGCCTCAACGACTCCATCACCCATGTGGACTTCATGATCGGCACCGCCGACCTTTCCATCGTGGGCACCACCCGCGACGGACATCAGGTCCCCATTTTCGTCAACGGCAATTTTGCCATCTGACGGGATTCCCATCTGTCATTTCCCAAGGGAGCGGCGTTCGCCGCTCCCTTTTTCGTGAAAACGACGGAAATGAAGCGGCCTGTTTTGTGAATAAACACGATATTTTTCGAAAAAGCCAAAAATGCAGTTGAATTCTGTTGCAAATCCTTGCAAATAAAAATATAATATGCTTTGCGCGAAACGGCGCAAACCTAAGCATTTTCAGGAGGTCAAGATGAAAAAGACATTGAGCTTTATCCTCGCTGCCGTGATGGTCCTGATGATGGTGCTGCCCCTGACCGGCTGCGGCGCTTCTCTGAGCGACTATACCATCATCACTCCCGACGACGGCATGGAGCGTACTTATAACGCCGCCCGTGAGCTGCAGAAGTATATCAAGAGCACCACGGAGGAGAACGTGCGTATCTCCACCAACGCTGCCGGTGCGGAGATGGCGGTCTACGTCGGCCAGGTGGAAAACGATGTGGTCAGCGCCGCCATCAAGGATGAGTTTGCCACCCCCATGGACTATGTCATCAAGGTGGTGGGCAAGGATATCGTGGTGGCCGGCGCCTCCACCTTTGCCAACGCTGCCGCTATGGATAAGATGATCTCCCTTCTCAAGAGCGAGGAGATGAAGATCAAGGACGGTTACGAGTATGAGTTCCACTTCCTGGATACCTACGAGATGAACCCCCTGGTCACCAACCCCGAGTCCTTCCAGCCCGTGTGGGCCAAGGATCACACCACTCCCGACTGGCTCTTTGACCAGAAGGAGAAGATCTACGCTGTTACCCATAAGGATTCTACCCGCCTGAGCGTGGTTTCCCACCGCTGTGACTTCGTGTATTATCCCGAGGGCACCGTGGAGGCGGTTCTCAGCTGCATCATGTCCGGTGTGGACGCCATCGAGCTGGATATCCAGCTGACCAAGGACAACATCCCCGTGGTGCGCCACGATGAAAAGCTGGCCCGCAATACCAACTTCGGCTCCAGAGCCGGCAAGAACGGCCTGCCCACCTCCGACTCCATCGGTGACTGGACCTATGAGCAGCTCCAGCAGCTCAATGTCACCATGAACAGCGGCGCTATGACCGAGTACAAGATCCCCACCCTGTATGAGGTGCTGCTGCTGGCCGGCCAGTATGACTCCCTGCTGACGCTGGATGAAAAGGCCGATGAGGTCACCACGCCTGTCTTTGCCGCCACCGACAGCACCTGTACGCTGGAGGAAATGACGGTTTACGGCCAGATGACCGAGTCCCTGGATAACCTGATCTACTATTACCGCTACTGGAAGGGTCAGGGCAGCCGTGACATCTTCATGAACGTGGAGGGTATGTCCGACACGTACTATGAGATGGCCGACTTCTGGTTCGACTGCGAAGAGGACGGCGGTATGAACAAGGTGTTTACACCCTGGAACGATGCCCGCTACAAGGCCTGGGGCTATGCCGGCTCCGGTGAGAATGACCGCTTCTGGAACATGTGGTATAACGACGAAGGCACCCGCACCACCTGGTCCAACAAGGCGGTGCCCGCCATTATGTTCGTGGCCAAGACCTATCAGCCCAACGATTATTCCCGCCTGCTGGGCTGAGTAAAAATCCAATCCTGTATCGATGAAAAGGAGGCGTCCGCCGCAGCGGACGCCTCCTTTTTTGTGTCTGTCGGTCTGGCAGCAGCCGAGTTGCCCCGCAAAGTTGTGAATAAAAAAGGGAATTGGCGTTTCCTTTGGTCAATTTCCCACAAATAAGCAGTTATTTTTGTTTAAGCCGACGAAAAAGGCAAAATCAAAAGCGAATCCTGTGGATTTTTATTGCAAATATTTGCGTTTGTTGTATAATATAAGGCATAATGCACATACCAGTTCTTTCAACCGCGAACAGGGTCCGCTGTTCCGGTTATTTGTGCTACCCTGCCGGGGCGGTTTTCGCCTGTTAGCCGGGGCGGACACCCTTTTCGGTGCGGCGGCACAGCCGGGGGAACGGGCCTGCATTGTGCAATTTTGAATGGAGGCGAGAACATGGAGAATGAAGTCCAGAAGAAGGGAAAGAAGAAATTACTCATTCCGCTCCTGCTGCTTCTGCTGCTCCTGGTGGGCGGCGGCGTCTTTGCCGCGACCCAGCTGCTGGGCGGCGGCGCCAAGTACGGCCCCGAGGTTGACGTCAGCGACTTCCAGACGCTGAAGGAAGCCATCGAGACCACGGAGGAAGGTCAGACCAGAACGCTGACGCTCCTTAACGACATTTACATGGAAGACACGATCACCCTGCCCGAGGGCGTTGTCATCAACCTGAAGGATGACGGCACTTCCCGCAGCCTGGTTCGTGACCTCAGCGATTCCTGGATGTTCTGGGTACCTGAGGAGTCCACCCTGAACATCGCCGGCTCCAAGGCTGAGGGCGTGGTTCTGGACGGTGCTTCCGGCACCATCAAGGCCGGCCCCGACGGTGCGCTGATCATCGCTGAATACGGCACCATCACTCTGGACAACGTCCTGATGAAGGACAACCGTTCCAACCAGGGCCTGGGCGGTATGATGCGTCTGGTGGGCTGCGACCTGACCGCCACCAACAGCACCTTCACCAACGGTGCCGGTAAGTCCGGCGGCGTGGTGTACGCTGTGGAGTCCAACGTCAGCTTCACTGACTGCGACCTGTCCAAGAACAGCTCCACTGTCGGCCACGGCGGCGCTGTCTATGTGGACAACGCCAGCGAGCTGACTCTGGAACGCTGCACGCTGAACAACAATGAGATCCTCACCGGCGCCGGCTACGGCGGTGCAGTGATCGTCACCAACTTCAGCCATGCGACCATCAATGACTGCACCATGGACAACAACGTCCTGGACCACGACGGCTTTGCCAACGGCGGCGCTATGTACATCGCCTGGGGCTCCGTGGTGGATGTCACCAACACGACCTTTAACAACAACTCCGTCACCGGTACCGAGAACCATCTGGGCGGCGCCATCTACATCAACGAAGGCTCCACCGTCAACGTTGGTGAGGGCGTGAAGTTCATCGGCAACAAGGCTTCCCACGGCGGTGCCATTTATGCCATCGATACCGCTACCGTCAATCTGGACGGCGCTTATTTCGAGGATAACCACACCACCATCGGTAACGGCGGCGCCATCTACTGCTGGCGCGATCCCGTGCTGAATGCCAAGAACTGCACCTTTATCAAGAACTATACCAAGGCTGAAGGCAACGCCTACGGCGGCGCTGTGGCTCTGGCCACCGGCGCTCCTGTCGGTACCATCGAGAACTGCACCTTCGAGGGTAACTACACCGATAACGTGGGCTTCTGCAACGGCGGTGCTCTGCTGGTGGGCGAAGGCAGCGAAGTCACCCTGCTGGGCAACAACGTCTTCAAGGACAACTGGGGCAAGTCCACCGGCGGTAAGAATACCTGCGGCGGCGCTGTCTACGTTTCCAAGGCCTCTCTGACCATCGAGGACGGCACCTCCTTCGTCGGTAACTACGGTTCCCACGGCGGCGCCATCTACGTCAACTACGCCGGTCTGCTGGTCATGGACGGCACCAAGTTCGACAAGAACTACAGCTACTACGGCCATGCCGGCGCCCTGTGCGCCTGGAACGGCGGCGAAGTGGAAGCGAAGAACTGCTCCTTCACCAATAACTACATCAAGAGCGACAAGGGCGGCTACGGCGGCGCAGTTGCGATCTACAACAAGGATAAGGAAGAGTACAACTCTGTCGGTACCTTCAACAACTGCACCTTCATTAACAACAAGACTTACCGCACCAGCGGCGAGTCCAACGCCAACGGCGGCGCTATCTACGCCGGTATGGGCGGCGACGTCTATATCAACGGCGGCACCTTCAAGAACAACTCTGCCCGCACCGCGGATCTGGCCAACACCAAGCTGGCCTGGCGCGGCGGCGCGATCTACTCCAACACCAACAGTACCCTGAAGGTCAACGGTGCCTCCTTCTCCGGTAACTCCGGCCAGTTCGGCGGCGCCATCTTCGCTCAGGAGTCTGCTGTGCTGAGCGTCACCAACTCCACCTTCACCGGCAACAACACCACCGATAAGGGCAGCCACGGCGGCGCCATCTACGTCAACCGTATGCCCGCTACCATCTCCGGCTGTAAGTTCACCGATAACTGGGCCCAGGGTATTGCCGGCGCTGTGATGCTCAACGGCAAGGAGAACACCATGGGTGCCGTTACCATCAAGAACTGCACCTTCACCGGCAACCATACGCCTGCCCGTACCGGCGGTGCTGTGGCAGCCTACGATGCCATCAAGCTGGAGATCACCGGCTCCACCTTCACCGGTAACTACACCAACTCCTCTCACGGCGGCGCTGTCTACACCCAGAATATGCCCGCTGTGATCAAGAGCAGCACCTTCACCGGCAACTACATTGACTCCAATGCTACCGGTTACGGCGGCGCTGTTGCCATCGTCAACGACTCCAGCCACTTCGAGCAGAGCACCGGTGCCATCACCGACTGCACCTTCGACGGCAACTATGTCGTCCGCACCGAGGGCACCAAGATCAATGCCAACGGCGGCGCTGTCTACTTCGGCCTGTACACCAAGGCCACCGTGGACGGCAACACCAGCTTTACCAACAACTATGCCAAGGCCGGCAGCGCCGATTACGTCGCTTACGGCGGCGGCCTGTATCTGAACACCGGCTGCAGCCTGATCGTTGCTGACACCGTCACCTTCACCGGCAACTCCGCCCAGCGCGGCGGCGCCATCGGTATCGGCGGCGCAGCTGCTGCCAAGACCGTGGTGAACCTGAACGGTCCCACCCTGACCGGCAACACTGCCACGGAGTACGGCGCAGGCGTCTACTTCGATTCCTATGCTGACCTGTCTGTCAACGGCATCACCATCACTCCCGCTGAGGGCGATCAGGTGGCCGACATCCTGATCAAGAAGGGCCTGAAGCTGGATCTGCAGGGCAAGGTCAACATCGGCACCGTTGCCTATGAGGATGCCACCTCCCTCATCCACCTCGATGCCGCTCTGGCTGAGGGCAGCGCCATCACCATCATCCCCGCTGAGTACAAAGAGGGCCTGCAGGTCATCACTGCTGAGGAAGTTGTTGTCGATAACGGCGACGGCACCCAGACAACGGTCAACCTGCTCAAGGACATCAAGAACATCATCACCGTTGCCAAGCCCGCTGACGCTACCGAATGGATCGTTGGCGACGACGGCAAGCTGGAAGACAGAACGCCCAGCGTCCGTATCGGTGAGAAGGAATACGCCACTCTGGTCGAGGCTCTGGCCGAGGCTAAGGAAGGCGATCTCATCGAGCTGTTCCTGGATGATACCGTCAAGGCCGACGCTACCGTGCCCGCCGGCGCTACCATCTGGTCCAACGGCAAGACCCTGTCCGTCAACGACGGCGTGACCTTTACCCTGTCTGACGGCGTGATCATCGACGGTGTTGCCAAGATCGACGGCGACGTTACCGTCGGCAACGTGGATCTGACCAAGACTCCCGTCACCGGTAAGGTCACCGTGGCCGAGGGCAAGACCCTGACCGTGGGCGGCGACTTCACCGCTGAAGAGGTCCACCTGCTTGCCGGCGCCAAGGTCAACGTGGCAACTGCTCTGACCAACGCTCCCGCCTTCCTGCTGACCTCCGCCGTGGAGACCGTGGACACCGTTCTGGTGACCGCTCCCGACGCTGAGGCTGTCAAGGCTGCTGTGGCCGCTGTGGAGCCCTTCCTGAAGGATTCCGCCGTGGCTCTGGGCGAAGAGGGTAAGATCATCGCTGACGCCACTGTCGCCACCATCACCAAGGATGGCGTTACCACCAAGTATGACACCATTGACGCTGCCATCGCTGCCGCTGCTGACAGCGACACCATCGTCATCGTCAAGTCCTTCGAGCTCAAGTCCCGCATCTGCGCTGAGAATGGCAAGGTCATCATCATTGACGGTAACGGCAAGACCCTGATCCGCCATGCTGACCTGAAGACCACCATGCTCTACGCCAAGACCAACGCCAACCTGACTGCCAAGAACCTGATCCTTGACAGCAACGGCGTGGCTCTGAAGGAGGCTGTGGTCATCAATAAGGCGACCATGACGTTGGATAACGTCACCGTTATGGATGCCAACAACGCCGAGGTCGCTGATGTGTCTAAGGGACTGGGCGGTGCTGTGTATACCACTGGTGATATGACCGTTGTGAACAGCACTTTCACTGGCAACCTTGCCAAGTACGGCGGTGCGTTCTACATCGAGGATGTGGATGACGCTGAAAAGGCTCCTGTTGTTACCATTACCGGTTCCACCTTTACCAACAACAAGTCTACCAGCCACGGCGGTGCGTTTGAGATCGTGGACGGCGATGTGACCCTCGACAACTGTGTCCTCGACAATAACGATTCTACTGGCGGTAAGGCCGGCGGCATCCATGTCGGTCTGGATGGACAAAGTGTCCGCGGCAGCAAGGTGACCATTAAGAACAGCACCATCAAGAACAGCGATGCTACCGGCGGTGGCGCTGCCTACTTCAATGAGAACGGTTCCAAGGCTGTCTTTGTGGCTGAGAACACTGTCTTTGAGGCCAACAAGTCCAATAACGGCGGTGCTATTTACAACCACAAGACCGGCACGGCAACTCTGACTGGTTGTACCTTTAAGAACAACATTGCCACCAATAACGGTGTTGTCAGCAACCAGCAGACCATGACTGTCACCAACTGCGTCTTTGAGGGCAACACTGGTAAGGCTGGCGGTGCTCTGTATAACAACGGTATCCTGACCATTACCGGAGGTACGTTCACCAAGAACTCTGCCAGCGATGCCGGTGGTGTGCTCTTCCAGCAGAATACGGCAGGTGTTAAGACCACCATTACTGGCGGTACCTATACTGAGAACACTGCCACTAACCGCGGCGGTGCATTCTACAATCACACCTCGACGGCTCTGGTTCTCAACGAAACTGAGGAGAACAAACTGGTTGTTTCCAAAAACAAGGTAACGAATACTGCTGCTGGTTACGGCGGCGGTGCTATTTGGACTAACGGTGGTGCGCTGAGCATCGATGTCGGCACCTTTGAAGGAAACAGCGCAACCTACGGCGGCGTTGTATTTGGCAATGGTAATGTTACGATTACCGGTGGCGCTTTTAGTAACAACAGTGCAACTTATGGCGGTGTTGTTTACATGTACACCAGCAAGGCGGCACAGGTGCTGACTATCAGTGGAGGTACTTTCACTGGTAATACGGCTGCCAAGCAGGGCGGCGCTGTGTATGCGGCCGTTGGTACGACTAACATTAGCGGCGGTACCTTCACTGGCAACTCTTCTACCAGTATCGGCGGTGCTGTGTATGTGGCTGCCGGTAAGGCAAATGTCAGCGGCGGTACCTTCACCGGCAACCATGCCAACGATGCAGGCGGCGCGCTGGGTGTCTACACGGTTGACTTCACTGTCAGTGGCGGCACCTTTACCGGCAACACTGCCAAGAACAACGGTGGTGCTGCTTACATTGGTGGTGGCGCCAAGAAACTGACTGTTTCCGGCGGCACTTTCGAGAACAACACTGTTGTAACCGAGGGCAGAAATGCTGACATCAGCGTTGGCTATGCTACCGGTGGTGATTCTGGCGGCGCATTGGTGTTCACTGAAGGCAACACGGCGGTCGTAAAGATCGTCTCCCTGCGTGAGAACGCGACTATGTTGCATAAGGGCACTGTCACTGGTGCTCCCAGCAATGCTGACTTCACTGTTATCAACGTCGGCTAATCCCCCAACCCAAACACCCAAGGAGGCGGGCTTTGCCCGCCTCCTTGAACCCCTCTGAACCTCCCTCTGACGAGGGAGGTGGCATCGCCGCAGGCGATGACGGAGGGAGAGAAAACCGCAAACCCGTAGGGCGCGACGACCCCGGCGCGCCGCATCGTAGGGGCGATTCACGAATCGTCCGTTTCCCACCCCATCCTCTCAAAAAGGAGAAAACCAACCATGAAAAACACCGTTAAGCGTTTCCTCGCTCTGGCGCTGGCCCTCATCATGACCCTGTCTCTGGTGGCCTGCGGCTCCTCCGGCGGCGGTAAGGGCATCACCCTCACTGATCCCGGCCAGGTCTCCCTCATGAACGAAGGTATCGCCGAGTACATGGCCGATGACGCCAGCCGCGTCACCCGCTATGCCACCGGTCAGGACGAGCTCAGCCACCCCAAGGCCGCTGTCCTCACCTGGAACGGCGGTACCGCTCCCTACACCGTCAAGGTGGGCGAGAAGCAGGACCTGTCCGATGCCTGGACCTTTACCGCTGACGCCGCCACCGTGGAGGTCATCAACCTGAAGGTCGGCACCACCTATTACTGGTCTGTCACCGACAGCGCCTCTGTGGCCAGCGAGACCGGCTCCTTCACCACCGCGGCTGACGCCCCCCGCACCATCAAGTGCCCCGGCGTGGCCAACATGCGTGATCTGGGCGGCTGGAAGACCGAGGACGGCAAGACTGTCAATCAGGGCCTCATCTATCGCTGCGGCCGTCTGAACGTCAACTCCGCCGAGGTCGTCACCCCCGAGATCCTGGACATCGGTCTGGAGGTCATGGATCAGCTGGGCATCAAGACCGAGCTGGATCTGCGCGAAGCCTTCAATAACGAGATCGGCAGCCTCACCGAGAGCCTCATCGACGGCGCTCAGTATGTCAACATCCCCATGATCGGCGAGCTGAACAAGACCCGCAGCCTCAATGACGCTGAGATCCTGCAGGTCTTCGAGCTGCTGGCAGATGAGAAGAACTATCCCTTCATCATCCACTGCAGCATCGGCACCGACCGTACCGGCTATGTCAGCTATCTCATCAACGCTCTGCTGGGCGTGCCCTATGAGTCTCTGGAGCGCGACTACCTCCTGAGCAACTTCGGCAAGATCGGCGGCTCCCGCAACATCGCCCGTATCGAGAACGACTACATCAAGTACATCAACGGTTTCGATGGTGCAACTCTGGCCGATAAGACCGAGAACTATCTGCTGGGCCTGGGTGTCACCCAGCAGCAGATCGACGCCGTGCGCAGCATCATGCTGGGCTGATCGGCACAGGAAAACTCCATCAAAAAACGCAGCGCGGAAGCGCTGCGTTTTTTTGTTTAGGGCCGGCAAGCATGAAACGGCGTGAAACAAAATGTCACAAAAATGGAACAAAGGGTCCGCGCTCTTGGTCGTAGGGCAGGCAGAAGGTGGGGATGCCCTCCACCGCCGGCGCCACCGACGCGAAAGGGAAGAAAAAGTACAGTCCATCCTCGCCCAGATAGAACCGGTGCGCGCGAAACACCTTGCCGATTTCGTAACGCCAGTTGTCGTGATAGCGGGCGATACCCTCTTTTTCCTGCATTTCCATCACTTTTTCCGCGTGCTCCAAAAGCAGCCGCTTCCACGGCGCCTTGGGCGGAAAGCAGTCAGAAAGTTGCAAAAATAGCTGTCGCCCCATGTCCCACGTGTCACCCTGCCGCGCCATGTAACGCTGCGGCATTCCGGTAACGATCGTGTCGCAGTAAAGGCTTAAAATGCCGTCTTTTTCGTAAGTTACGGTACTTTTTACCTCGGCTCGCCATTGAGGGATGGGCCCCGCGTCCTCCCGCGAGCGATAATAGGCCGCCTCCGCCCGCGGAAAAAGTTCCTGACGGCAAAAACGATCAAATTGGTGCGCAAAAGCGCGGTAATATCGGTTGAAACGGCCGTTTTTGCCGTCAAAATGTGGCAGCATCGCCTGTGCTGTCACCAGAGGGATATCATCGGTGCAGAGTGAAACATCTTGTTTCATCGGCTGAAATGTCACTTTTTCTGACATAAAATCACATCCTGAAGCTATTTTTGAGAGTATATGCAACGTTTTAGCAAAAGTTGCAAAAAATGTTTGAAAGGCTTTACTTTCACGAAATAAAGTGGTAAAATACGAAACGAACGACGTATTATTGTCCGATATAACGGGACAAATGCATAAATTGGGAGGTAAGACCATGGCTAGAGCGGCAAAATCCATCATTGCTACCAAGGAAAAGAGTGACCGCCTGTACGAGGCGATCCTCACCTTGAAAACAAAAGAAGAGTGCTACAATTTCTTCCAGGACCTGTGCACCATTTCCGAACTTAGATCCATGGAACAGCGCTATGAAGTGGCTGCTTTGCTGGATTCCGGAATGATTTACAGTGAAATCCTGGCGCAGACCGGCGCCTCCAGCGCCACCATCAGCCGCGTGAACCGCTCTCTTTTGAACGGTACCGGCGGCTACGACGTGGTGTTGGAGCGCATGAAGGAGCGGGAAGCGGAATGAGCAGTTACGAGGCTCTGGCGGGCTCCTACGATGCGCTGACAGGCGACGTGGGCTACGAAAAACGGGCGGATTATCTGGAAAAACTGTTCCAAAAGAGCCACATTCCGGTGAAAACCGTGCTGGATCTTGCCTGCGGCACCGGCACCATGACGTGGATCCTGACCGGCCGCGGCTATGAGCTGATCGGCGTGGACGCTTCGGAGGAGATGCTGGCCGCCGCCATGGAGAAAAGCGACTCGGTGGAAGGGGTGGCGCCCATTTTTCTGCACCAGTCCATGCCCAAGCTGGATCTTTACGGCACGGTGGACGCCGCCATCTGCTGTCTGGACAGTCTGAACTATCTGACCAACCCCAAGGATGTGCAGCGCACTTTTGCGCGCCTGCACCTCTTTATCGCGCCCGGCGGCGTGCTGATCTTCGACATCAACACGGTGGAGAAGCTGGCGGCACTGGACGGGCAGGTGTTTCTCGATGAAACGGAGGACACCTACTGCGTGTGGCGGCCGGAGTATCGCCGCGGCATCTGCACCTACTACATGGATATTTTCCAGCTGCAGGAAGACGGCAGCTGGGCGCGTGACTTTGAGATGCACCGCGAGCGCGCCTACACGGTGGAGGAGCTGACGCAGTGGCTGGAAGAGGCCGGCTTCGGCGAGATCCGCACCTACGGCGACAGGAAGATGCGCGCGCCTGCTGAGGGTGAGCAGCGCATTTATTTCAGCTGCATCCGCAAGTAAGGAGGAAGAAGAATGCCTTATCAGGGATTCTGGGGCCTGTGCGCACTGGCACTGGTCCTGCTGGGGCACAGCGTCTACTGCTGGGTCACGGCAACCAAGGGAAAAGAACTGCAGCCGCTTCCCAAGCTTCCCAAGGTGGTTTTGGGCGGTTTGATGCTGCTGTGCATCGGGGGGCTGATCGGCGGCGTTGTGATGATGCTGTGCCGCATGGAAGAGGCAGCCATCCACTTTATGGGACTGGTGGTCATGCTGTCTGCGCTGGGCCTCAACGACCGGCTGCGCCACTATCTGCCCCGCATGATCAAAGAAGAAAACGAGGAATGAGACGATGAGTGATCGTATTGTAAGAGCAATTTCCAGCGACGGTATGGTAAAGGCCGCCGCTGTGTGCAGCCGCGATCTGACGGAGCGTGCCCGCCAGATCCACCAGACGCTGCCGGTGGGCACCGCGGCACTGGGCCGCACGCTGGCAGCAGCCTCCATGATGGGCAACGCCCTGAAGGGGCAGGGATCCAGCGTGACGCTGCAGTTTAAGGGCGGCGGCCCTCTGGGCACTGTGCTGGCGGTGGCCGATCCGGAAGGTAATGTGCGCGGCTACGTGACCAACCCCGGCGTGGATCTGCCTTTGCGCGCAGACGGCAAGCTGGACGTGGGCGCAGCCGTAGGCAGCGAGGGCACCCTGACCGTTATCAAGGATCTGCAGATGAAGGAACCCTATGTGGGCACCATCGATCTGCTGGGCGGTGAGATCGCCGAGGATGTGGCGGCCTATTTCGTGGAGTCCGAGCAGATCCCCACGGCCTGCGGTCTGGGTGTGCTGGTGGACCGGGACCAGAGCGTCCGCGCCGCCGGCGGCTATCTCATTCAGCTGCTGCCCGGTGCCGACGAGGACACCATCATCAAGGTGGAGGGCGGCATCATGGCGGCCGGCAGCGTGTCGGCCATTCTGGACAAGGATCCCGACCCGGAGAACCTGCTGCGTACCGTCATGTCCGACTTTGACATCCGGATCCTGGAGAGCAGTGAGGTATCCTACAAGTGCTACTGCAGCCGCGAGCGGGTGGAGCGCGCCCTGATCTCGCTGGGCGTGGAGGAGCTGGAGGGTATTCTGCGCGAGCAGGGCTCCTGCCAGCTGACGTGCCAGTTCTGTGACGAGGTGTACGACTTTTCCGGTGAAGAGCTGCAGGCGCTGATCGACGGCCTGAAGCAATAAAACGCAAAATTTTTTGAAAAATTTCTGAATTAAGTGTTGACAGAAATGCTCCCTTTTGGTATAGTAATCCTTGCCGTTCGCAAGAGCGGCAAGGACGGGAGCATAGCTCAGCTGGTTAGAGCACCTGCCTTACAAGCAGGGGGTCACTGGTTCGAGTCCAGTTGTTCCCACCATGATATTTGGCCGAGTAGTTCAGTTGGTTAGAACGCCAGCCTGTCACGCTGGAGGTCGAGGGTTCGAGCCCCTTCTCGGTCGCCATATTTGCCTCTGTAGCTCAGTTGGTAGAGCAGCGGACTGAAAATCCGCGTGGCGTTGGTTCGA
>SVMH01000014.1 GCA_015067525.1 Oscillospiraceae bacterium
AAATTTGTTTTTTCCCTGATGCAATATGAATGAGTATGAAGTTCGGGAAAGTCAGCAGAATAAAGGATTTGAATGAATATGAATAGATGTGAATTGTTGGAGAAACTTTTCCCAACCATGAAGCCTCTGGACGCCCCTGCCAAGAAGGAAGAGGCTCCCGTGGCTGCAGCCGAGGCTGTTGAGGAAGCTGCCGCTCCCGCCATCGACTTCTCCAAGGTGGAGATCGAGCCCCTGTTCAGCGACGAGGTGGACTTTGAGACCTTCTCCAAGTCTGACTTCCGCGCCGTGAAGGTGCTGGCTTGCGAGGCTGTGAAGAAGTCCAAGAAGCTGCTGCAGTTCACGCTGGACGACGGTACCGGCACTGAGCGCACCATCCTCAGCGGTATCCATGAGTTCTACGAGCCCGAGGAGCTGGTGGGCAAGACCCTGATCGCCATCACCAACCTGCCTCCCCGTAAGATGATGGGCATCGAGTCCTGCGGCATGATCATCTCCGCCGTCCACAACGAAGAGGGCGAAGAGAAGCTGCACCTGCTGATGGTGGATGATCACATCCCCGCCGGCGCCAAGCTGTATTGATCTACCCCCAAAACAAAGGAAAAAAGTCCCGCAGACGAAAGTCTGCGGGACTTTTCTTGTCATTTGGATACAGGCTCCACGTCGATGACGTAGCGCTCGTAGGCGTTGATGATCTTGGTGCCGTTATACTCCATCTCGCGGGGGATCTCGTGGCCGTAGCTCAGGTGGATATGGCCGTGGACGAGATAGCGGGGCCGGTATTTATCCAGCAGCTCCCGCAACGCCTCGCTGCCGCGGTGGGCGTAGTCGTCGGCGTCGCCCAGACCCAGAGGGGCCGCGTGGGTCACCACGATGTCCACACCGCCGGCCTTTCGCAGCTGCCACCACAGCTTGCGGATGCGGCGGCGCATCTGGGTATCGGTGTACTGGTGGTCACCGGGGTTGTAGCGCATGGAGCCGCCCAAACCCAGGATGCGCAGGCCCTTGTAGGTGATGATGCGGTCTTCGATGCACTCGCAGCCCTCCGGCGGATGATCGCGGTAGGAGCCGTCGTGGTTGCCGTGGACGTAGAATACCGGCGCCTTGCCCATGGTGACCAGAAAAGAGAGATAAGAGGCTTTCAGGTCACCGCAGGAGAGGATCATGTCATAGTCTTTCAGCTTGCCGGGGGAGTAGTAGTCCCACAGGGACAGGCATTCCTCGTCAGCCAGCGTCAGGATCTTCATGTGATCACCTCCTGCTGGATGTCGGGGATCTGGTCGCGGTAGATGCCCAGCATACGCACCGTGGGCTGGGAGATGGGCAGGATCTCGTCGTAGGAGGGGATGGAGCCCACCACGTTGTCACACAGCCAGTCCATGTGCAAGATCTCGTCGGCGCTGAGGATGCGGGAACCCTCGTTGATGACGCGGCCGTCCTGTGTCACGATGCGGGAGCGGAAGGGATCGATGACCCCGTCCCGCAGGCCCTGACGCAAAATCTTGGCCAGCGACAGCACGCCTGCCGGCAGGGATTTGGACAGCTCCACGTCGATGACGCCGCTGCTCAGGCCCCACCAGTCGTTCACGGCGGCAGAGGTGCGGGTACTCCAGGTTTCCGAAAGGATGGAGCGGATCACGTTTTCATAGAACTTGCCCCACAGCCACACGGGGCTGCCCAGCGGTTTGCGCATGCCGGTGCTGTCCATCTCGTAGGTGCCGTAGGCCATGTGGCCCCGCTGTCCCACGGGTGTGTCGCGGTTGGACACCACGTAGATGCCCTGCTCAATGAACTCCTGCGCCGGATTGCCCGGCAGGCACGACCACTTCAGTTCCACGATGGCGCGGGGATTGGTCATGCGGGCGCCCAGGGCAAAGGCGTTGATGGAGGCGGGCACGCCGTAGATGGGATAGGAACCCACATAGCCGATGCGGTTGCTGTCGGCGATGGCGCCGGCAATGGCGCCGGTGATGAACTTGGCCTCATAGATGCGGCAGTAGTAGGTGTGAACGGTGGAGTAGGGCATGTGCACCGAGCAGTTGAGGAAGCGCACGTTGGGATGGCGGACGGAGGCTTTCAAACTGGCGCCGATCAGCTGGGGCGTGGTGGTAAAGATGACGTCGGCGCGTTCGGCCACGGCCTGCTCCAGCAGGGCCTCCGCCTCCTCGGGGCTGTTGGCACCGAAATAGCTGCGCACGGTGACGGCCTGTCCCAACGCCTGCTCCAGATGCTGGCGGCCCAGATCGTGGGCGGCGGTCCATGCGCTGGTCTCCACGGTGCGCTGGTGGACGAAGGCCACGTGGATGTGGTTGAGCTTGAGTAGGTGGTTGAAGAGCGTGGATTTGGCTTCCGTGGGGGGCGCTTCGGTGCGCACCACGGGGTCAGGATCGGCGGTGGAGACGAAGTTGTCCCACATATCCGAAAGGCTCTTTTTCAGCGCGGCCACGCGCAGCGCGGTCAGCTCGGAGTAGGGGTGGACCTGCAGCCACACCAGCAGCGCGTCCTCCGGTGTCATGGGCAGGCGCTGACCGCCCAGATCGGAGAAGACCTTCTTGAAATAGTGGAAGCCGGAGCGGAAGCGGCGGCGATCCTCCTCCGTCCAGTCCTGATCGGGGGCAAAGCCCAGCAGGGCTGTCAGCTTGCCGTAATCACCGGGCTGGGTGAAGAGCACATCGTAGAGGCCGGAATGCTGGTAGAAGTCCAGAAATTCGTAGTAGGCCTGCACACGGGGATCGTCCGTCAGCTCCGGCAGCACGCGGTAAAAGGTGGTGTTGATGCGGGGCGAGCCGTTGAACTTCAGCACACTCAGACGCTTGTTGCCCTCCTGCACGTAGAAATTGCCCAGATATTCATAGCAGATCAGCGGGTCGCGGATACCCACATCGCTGAGGTGGTCGGAGCACAGGGTGATCCACTTGGTGGCAAACTCGGTGTCCTCCGGCAGCAGGGGCAGGAAGCTGGGGGAGAAGGCGGCGGTGCGGCCGGCGCTCTTCATGCCCACAAAGCGCTCCACGGGGATCTCAGCGGTGGCCACCAGCTTGGTGGACTTGACGTTGACGCCCTCCAGCAGCTCATCAAGGACGGGGGGATAGGGGGACTGGCCGCGGGCAATGCATTCTTTCTGCTCCCGCAGGCCCTGCTTCAGCGCAGTTTGGTACTGGTTGTAGGCTTCATCGGCAATCATATACGGCACACTCCTTTTCGGTGGAATGGATGTTACTGCCTCCATTTTAGCAAAAGTTCGCCGCCGCCACAAGAGCGAGCGGGGCAGAAACGGCGATTTTCCGGCGTCATGGGCGAAAAAAAGGGGGAAAAAGGGCGGGAAAGAGCGGGAAAGAGCGGGTGAAAGTGGAAGCTCCGCATTGACTTTTCAAAATTTCTGATATATCATAAGGTGCACTATACTTAATTAGAATAGGTATCGTATGCCCGGAAGGAGGACAACATGGAACGTATCACCAGCCGCACCAACCCCTTGATGACCCATTTGCGCAAGCTGTCCTCTTCCGCCGCCTACCGGCGCGAGCAGGGCGAGTTTTTGTGCGACGGCCCCAAGCTGCTCCAAGAGGCGCTGCAGTGGGGCGCGGAGCTTGTGACCGTGGTGGCCACTGCCGGTACCGAGCTGCCGGTGCTTCCCGCCGGTGTGCGCGCTGTGGAGGTGCCGGAGGACGTGATGGCCTCCGTGTCCCCCATGAAGACGCCTCAGGGTGTGCTGTTCACCTGCCGCCTGCCGGAGACCGAGCTGCCCCCTGTGCTGCAGGGCCGGTGCTACGCAGTGCTTGACGGCGTGCAGGATCCCGGTAACGTGGGCACCATCTGGCGCACGGCGGACGCTTTTGGCTGTGACGGTTTGATCCTTCTGTCCGGCTGCGCCGACCCCTACAGCCCCAAGACGGTGCGGGCCTCTATGGGCGCGGTGTTCCGCAGCGCCGTGTGGACGGCGCAGGCGCAGGAGATGAAAGCTGCGCTGGAGCAAAGCGGCGTCCCCCTTTATGGCGCGGCCCTGCGCGAAGACACGCTGGACGCCCGTGAGGTGGACTATACCCGTGCCGCGCTGGCCATCGGCAGCGAAGGCCGGGGCCTGAGCGCCGAGGTACTGGCGCTGTGCGACAAAACCGTCCGCATCCCCATGTCGGAGCGGTGCGAATCGCTGAACGCCGCCATTGCAGCCGCTGTGCTGCTGTGGGAGGCATATCGCTGAGGAAAGGAGGCCCGGTGATGGCAGCTTTGAAATATTGGGTCTGGCTGACCAATCTGTCGGGCCTTAGTAACCGCAGCCGCTGGCTGCTGCTGGAGCATTTTTCCTCTCCCGAGGAGATCTATTACGCCGATGAGGCGCAGCTGCCTTTGGTGGAGGGCCTGAGCTCCGCGCAGGCACAGCTGCTGCAGGATAAATCCCTGCGCCGGGCCGAGGAGATCCTGGCCGAGTGCGCGCGGAAGGATATTTTCATCGTCACCGTGCAGGATGCGGCCTATCCGGCCCGCCTGCGCAGCATTTACGATGCGCCCCTTCTGCTGTACGGGAAGGGCGCCATGCCCCTTTTCGACGAAGAGGCGGCCATCGCTATGATCGGCACCCGCAAGTGCACGCCTTACGGCGTCCACGCGGCGGAGGCGCTGGGCTATGAAATGGCCAAACAGGGTGCGCTGATCGTGTCCGGCCTCGCTGAGGGTATCGACGCATCGTCCCACAAGGGCGCGCTGCGCGCCGGCGGCTTTGTGGCAGGCGTGCTGGGCTGTGGTGTGGATGTGGTGTATCCCGCGTCCAGCCGAAGACTTTATGAGGATATCGCCGCCACCGGCGTGCTGCTTTCGGAGTATCCTCCCGGAAGTCCGCCGGAGCGCTGGCATTTTCCGGAGCGCAACCGCATCATCAGTGGTTTGAGCGTGGCTGCCGTTGTGGTGGAAGCACCGGAGGACAGCGGCGCACTGATCACTGCCCACGCGGCCATGGAGCAGGGAAGGGACGTATTCGCCGTGCCCGGCCCCATTGATTCCTATGCAAGCCGGGGCTGCAACGCCCTGATCCGCGACGGTGCGGGGCTGGTGATGGAAGCCTGGGATGTGCTGGGCGGCTATCAGGGCCGGTTCCCCCACCGCATCCACAGCGACAAGGCCAAGCTGCCCCAGCTCCCTGAGGGCGGCGTCATGCCGGAAGAGACGGAGGCTGTGCCGGTGGTGGAGCTGCCGGTGCTAGATCTGAAGAGAAATAAAGAGGGATTGACTGATGACCAGCTGCGTATCATACGTCTGCTGGATACCAAAGAGGGCAAACTGACCGATGAGGTGGCGGAGGAATCCGGCCTGCCCATCCGGCGTGTGCTGTCTGCCCTGACGGTGCTGGAGATCGACGGTTACGCCGCCCAGTGCAGCGCCCGGTGCTTTGTGCGCACCGTGGACATCAAGGACGAGAAGAAGGAAGGATAAGGAATATGGCAAAAAAGGCTGTGAAAGACCTGGTGATCGTGGAGTCCCCGGCCAAAGCCAAGACCATTGGCAAATATCTGGGCAAGGATTACGAGGTCAAGGCCTGCATGGGCCATCTGCGCGACCTGCCCAAGAGCGTGATCGGCGTGGATGTGGATGACGATTTTGAACCCAACTACCGCCCCATCAAGGGCAAAGAAGATATCATCGCCGACCTGAAGAAGTCGGCCAAGGCCGCCGGTACCGTGTACCTCGCCACCGACCCCGACCGCGAAGGCGAGGCCATCAGCTGGCACCTCAAGCATCTGCTGGAACTGAGCGAGGAGAAGGCGCGCCGCGTGACCTTCAACGAGATCACCAACAAGGTGGTCAATGAGAGCATCCGTGCGCCCCGCGACATCGATCAGAATCTGGTGGATGCCCAGCAGGCGCGCCGCATTCTCGACCGCATCGTGGGCTATCAGCTCTCCCCCCTGCTGTGGAAGAAGGTGCGCCGCGGCCTCTCTGCCGGCCGTGTGCAGTCGGTGGCCATGCGTCTGGTGGCAGACCGCGAGGCCGAGATCCGCGCCTTTGTGCCTCAGGAATACTGGACGCTGGACGCCTTTTTGAAGACGGACGCCGGTGCGGTGTTCAAGGCTCACTACTACGGCAAGAACGGCAAGAAGCACGAGCCTGCTTCCGCCGAAGAGATGGAGGCCATCCGCACGGAGCTGCAGGAGCTGCCCTTCGCCGTCAAGAGCGTCAAGCGCGCCGATAAGCACCGTTCCCCCTCGCCCCCCTTCACCACCTCCACGCTGCAGCAGGACGCCAGCCGCAAGCTGAACATGACGCCCCGCCGCACCATGGCCATCGCCCAGCAGCTGTATGAAGGTGTGGACATTACCGGTGAGGGCACCGTGGGTCTCATCACCTACATGCGTACCGACTCGCTGCGCATTTCCGCCGAGGCGCAGGCCGCCGCCCGCGCGCTGATCGACAGCCGCTACGGCAAGGCCTACCGCCCAGACGCCTACCGCAATTACAAGACCAAGGCCGGCGCGCAGGATGCCCACGAGGCCATCCGCCCCAGCGATGTCAAGCTGACCCCCGAAATGGTGAAGGGAGACCTGACGGCGGAGCAGTACCGCCTCTACCGCCTGATCTGGAGCCGTTTTCTGGCCAGCCAGATGTCCAACGCCGTGTATGACAGCGTCAATGTGGAGGTGGTGGCCGGTGACCACGCCTTCCGCGCCAGCGCCAGCCAGCTGAAGTTCGCCGGCTACACCGCCGTGTACGAAGAGAGCCGCGACGAGGAGAAGGAAGAGAAGGAATCCCCCCTGCCCGCGCTGGGCGAGGGTGAAGTGGTGGAGCTGGAGAAGCTCAGCGGTGAGCAGCATTTCACCCAGCCCCCCACCCGCTATACCGACGCCACCCTCATCCGCACCATGGAAGAGAACGGCATCGGCCGTCCCTCCACCTATGCGCCTACCGTGTCCACCATTCTCGACCGCGAGTACGTGCTCAAAGAGGGCAAGTACCTGCGCATTACCCCCCTTGGCGAAGTGGTGACCGGCCTGATGCGCGAGCGTTTCCCCGACATCGTGGATGTGAAGTTCACCGCCCGCATGGAGCAGGATCTGGACGAAGTGGAGTCCGGCGACAAGCAGTGGAAAGAGCTGTTGCGCGCCTTCTACGGCCCCTTTGCCGCCAATCTCAAGCAGGTGGAGCAGGACATGGAGGGCATCTACCTCAAGGTGCCCGACGAGGTCAGCGAGGAGAAGTGCGACATCTGCGGCAGGAACATGGTCATCAAGTCCGGCCGCTTCGGCCGCTTCCTGGCCTGCCCTGGCTACCCCGAGTGCAAGTTCACCAAGCCTCTGGTGGTAGAGATGCCTGGCCGCTGCCCCAAGTGCGGCAATCGCATCCTGAAAAAGACCAGCCGCAACGGCTACACCTACTACGGCTGTGAGAAATTCCCGGAGTGCGACTTTATGACCTGGGACGTGCCGGTGAAGGACGACTGTCCCGCCTGCGGCCAGACCATGTTCAAAAAGTCCGGCCGCGGCTTCAAGAAGCCCTTCTGCGTCAACCCCGCCTGCGAGAAGTTCCTGCCGGAAGATCAGCGGGGCTATCCCAAGAAGAAGACGGAGGACGGCGAGGCAAAGACGGAGGAGAAAGCCGCTGCCAAGAAGAGCAGCGCCAGGAAAACCACCGAGAAGAAGACCACGGCAAAAAAGACCACCCGGAAGGCCAAGGCCGAGGAGACGAAATGAATGTAACTGTGATCGGCGCGGGTCTGGCCGGCAGCGAGGCTGCCTGGCAGCTGGCGCAGCGGGGTATCCATGTGACGCTGTGCGAGATGAAGCCCCACAAGACCACCCCCGCCCATGAAACCGGATATTTTGCAGAGCTCTGCTGCTCCAACTCCCTGCGCTCCGACCAGCTGGAGAACGCGGTGGGCCTTCTCAAGGAGGAGCTGCGCCGCCTGGACAGCCTCATCATCCGCTGCGCCGACGCCACCCGCGTCCCCGCCGGCGGGGCTCTGGCGGTGGACCGCCACGGCTTTGCCCGCATGGTCACCCAGGAGCTGCGCAATCACCCCAATGTCACCGTGGTGGAGGGTGAAGTTACCGAGATCCCCGAGGGCGAGGTGCTCATCGCCTCCGGCCCCCTGACTTCCGACGCGCTGGCAGAGAAGCTGCAGCAGCTCTTTGGTGAGGCCACCACGCTCAACTTCTTTGACGCGGCCGCCCCTCTGGTCAGCTTTGAGAGCGTGGATATGGATAGCGCCTATTTTGCCTCCCGCTATGACAAGGGAACCCCCGACTATATCAACTGCCCCATGACGGAAGAGGAGTACAAGGCCTTCTGGTCGGCTTTGATTGCTGCCGAAGAGGCGGACGTCCACGGCTTTGAGGACAAGCAGGTCTTTGAAGGCTGCATGCCGGTGGAAGTGATGGCCCGCCGCGGTGAGGATACGCTGCGCTACGGCCCCCTGAAGCCCAAGGGTCTGCCCGATCCCAAGACGGGCCGCGATCCCTACGCGGTGGTGCAGCTTCGCAAGGACAACGCCGACGGCACCATCTACAATCTGGTGGGCTTCCAGACCCATCTGAAGTGGGGCGAGCAGAAGCGGGTATTTTCCATGATCCCCGCGCTGAAAAACGCCCAGTACCTGCGCTACGGTGTCATGCACCGCAACACCTATCTCGATTCCCCCCGCCTGCTGGACCGATATTACCGTTTGCGCAAAGAACCCCGCATCGCCTTTGCCGGCCAGATGACCGGCGTGGAGGGCTATGTGGAGTCCTGCGCCTCCGGCTTCCTGGCCGGCATCGAAATGGCCCGCCGCCTGCGCGGCATGGAGCCGGTCAACTTCCCGCAGGAGACGGCCATCGGTGCGCTGGGCCTGTATGTCAGCAACGAATCGGTGGGTTCGTTCCAGCCGATGAACATCAACTTCGGCATTATGCCGCCCCTGGGCTACAAGGTCCGGGGTAAGCGCAACAAGAACGCGGAGCTTTCTGCCCGTTCTCTGGCGCTGATCGATCAACTGCGTGAGGAGGTCATTCGATGAAGATCATTATCGACGCGATGGGCGGCGACAACGCCCCTCTGGAAATCGTCAAGGGCGCCCTGCAGGGCCAAAAGCGCTTTGGCGTGGACATCGTGCTCACCGGCGACACCACCGCCATTTTGAAGGCGCTGGAGGCCTGCGGCGAGAAGACGCTGCCTCAGGGTGTGGAGATCGCCCACGCCGACGAGGTGGTGGAGATGTGCGACGACCCCGCCACGGTGTTCCGCAGAAAGAAGAATTCCTCCATGGCGCTGGGCCTGAACATGGTCCGCGAGGGTAAGGGCGATGCCTTTATCTCTGCCGGCTCCACCGGCGCACTGCTCACCGGTGCGACGCTCCTGGTCAAGCGCGTGCGCGGTATCCGCCGCGCCGCCATGGCACCCACCATTCCCACCACCACCGGCAAGGCCGTGCTGATTGACTGCGGCGCCAACGCCGAGTGCACGCCGGAGTATCTGGTGCAGTTTGCCTATCTCGGCAGCTTCTACGCCAGCCGCGTGCTGGGTATCGAGAAGCCCCGCGTGGGCCTTCTGAACATCGGTGCCGAGGACAGTAAGGGTACCGATCTGCAGCGCGAGACCCTCACTTGGCTGCGTCAGGCCGGCGAGGCGGGTCACCTGAACTTCATCGGCAACATCGAGGCCAAGGAGGCCATCAAGGGCGGCTGCGACGTGATCGTGGCGGACGGTTTTTCCGGCAACGTGATGCTCAAGACCATGGAAGGCGTAGGCTCCATGGCCGGCAGCGCCATCAAGGGCATTTTCAAGAAGAACCTGCTGACCAAGCTGGCGGCACTGGCCGTCATGCCCGGTCTCAACGATTTCCGCGCCATGATGGATCCCAACAAGGTGGGCGGCACCGCCTTTATCGGTATTTCCAAGCCCGTCATCAAGGCCCACGGCTCTTCCAACGCCGAGGCCATTGAGAATGCGGTGGGTCAGGCGGTGCAGTTTGCCCAGAGCGGCATCATCACCGATATCGAGGAGAATATCGACCTCATGAAGATCGAACGGGAATAATTCACCAAAAACCTATTGACACGGCCAAGCAATTGCCGTATGATTTTTCACGATGAAACCCGAATGGGAAGGAGGACTACCGCATGACGATGGAAGAAATCTTCAAAACGATGCAGGACCTGATTGCTGAGCAGTTTGCTCTGGAGCCTGATGAGATCAGCATGGAGAGCTCCTTTACGGATGATCTGGGCGCCGATTCCGTTGACCTGGTGGAACTGGTCATGGCTATGGAAGAGGAATTCGACATCGGTGAGATCGATGAAGAAGACCTGACCAGCCTGAAGACGGTTGGCGACTGCGTCCGTTATCTCAACGGTAAGCTTAACTGACAACAGCTGAAAAAAGAGGCCCCGCCCATGGATATGTGCGGGGTTTCCTTTTTCCGCTGTGGAGAGGAGACACAATGAAAACCTTAGAAGAGAAGCTGGGCTACACCTTCCGCGACCGGCAGCTGCTGGAAGCGGCCCTGTATCACAGCTCCTATGCCAACGAGCACCGCGGCAGCGGTATCCAGAGCAATGAGCGGCTGGAGTTCCTGGGCGACAGCGTGCTGGGCATGGTGACGGCGGACTATCTTTACCGCAAGCACCCCCATCTGCCGGAGGGCGACCTGACCCGCATCCGCGCCGCCCTTGTGTGCGAGCAGAGCCTGTACGAGGTGGCGCAGAGTCTGAATCTGGGCAGCTATCTCAAGCTGGGTCGGGGCGAGGAGAGCGGCGGTGGTCGTCAGCGGCCCTCCATTCTGGCCGATGCCACCGAGTCCGTGTTCGCAGCCGTGTATCTGGACGGCGGACTGGAGGAGGCTCGCAGCCTCATCCACCGGGTGCTTTTGGACAAGGAGCGGGAGGAAGTGGTGGAGGAGCGCCGCCGCGATTACAAAACGGCGTTGCAGGAACTGGTGCAGCGCACCCCCGGCCACACCATCACCTATGAGCTGGTGTGGGAAACGGGCCCCGATCATTGCCGCGTGTTTGTGATGGAAGTCCGGGTGGACGGCGAAGCTGTGGGCCGCGGTGAAGGCCGCAGCAAGAAGAGCGCCGAACAGGCCGCTGCCTGTGATGCCCTTGCCAGAATGAAAAATCAATAACACGAAGGGTCATCTGTAAAGATGGCCCTTTTCGCTTCTTTGGCAAGAAAGGGTAGTATTTTTGCTGATCCTATGATATAATGAATATTCATAAAGAGAAAAATGCGGTACAAAATGCAATATTTTTCGCGTTTTCTACCGGCTGTAATCAAATTCGACGGGAGTGACACAGATATGACGTATTTATCCTCCTTTCTGCTGGGCCTGATCCAGGGTGTGGCGGAGTTTCTGCCCATCTCCAGCTCCGGCCATCTGGCTATTGCCCAGAATCTGTTGAACCTGCAGGCAGAGGTGCCGGAATTCTACGATGTACTGCTGCATCTGGGAACGCTGCTGGCGGTGTTCGTGGCTTATTGGCAGGACATCGTGGATATGGTGGGTGAGTTTTTCCGCGGTGCCGGCGATCTGGTGCGGCGTTCGACGCCCACGCCCGTGCCGCCAGCCCGGCGCATGATCGTGCTGATCGTCATCGCCACGCTGCCCCTGTTTGCCGTGCTGCCCATCCGCAAGTCGGTGCAGGGTCTGGGCGATAATATGGTGTTCATCGGCGCAGCGCTGATCGTGACGGGCTTTTTGCTCTTTGCCAGCGACCTGATGCGCAAGGGCCGCAAGACGGAGCGCCACGCCACCTGGCTGGACGCCATCGTGGTGGGTATCGGTCAGGCCATTGCCACCGTGCCCGGTATCTCCCGTTCCGGCATGACCATCACCGCCGGCTGCTTCTGCGGCTTTGAGCGGAAGTTCGCGGTACGCTTTTCGTTCCTCATGTCCATTCCCGCCATTCTGGGCGCCAACATTCTCAGCCTGGCCGACGCCATCGACGCGGGCGTCAACTGGGCGGAGCTGCCCATGTATCTGGTGGGCGTGGTGACCGCCGCTGTGGTGGGTTACCTGTGCATCCGTTTGCTGAAGATGATCGCCGACAAGGGCAAGTTCGGCTTTTTTGCCTATTACTGCTGGGCGGTGGGCGTGCTGACGCTGGTGCTCAACGCTGTCAAGTAAACCGGTTTTACATTACGAAAGAAAAGGAAGGAGCATCTATGGCCTCTTCACAGAAGAAAAAAACCAATACCAAAACCAAGGCCGCCGCAAGTAAAAGCACCCGCAGCCGCAGGGAGACGGCACCGGAGCCCAAGCGCACCTATCGCCGGGAAATCGGCGCGGCGGTATGTCTGCTGCTGGCGCTGTGTGTGGCGGTGAGTTATTTCAGCGCCGACGCCTTTTTCCTGGCCATCTTTGCCACGGTACTCAAGGGCAGCTTCGGCTACGGTTACTGGGCGGTGGCTATCGTACTGGCGGTGGCCGGTGTGAACCTGCTGCGCCATCGCGACCGCCCCGTCACCCTGCGCACCATGTGTACGCTGCTGCTGCCGCTGATCGTGGGCGTGCTGTGCCATGTGCTGCTGTGCCGTGAGAGCTATGCCCTGGGCACGGCGGACCTGCTGCCCTCGCTGTGGCGTGACGGTCAGCTGCTGAAGTGCGGCGGCGCCGTCAGCGGTCTGCTGGCCGCGGCGCTGCTGGCGGGCTTCGGCAAGATCGTGTCTGCCATCGTGTTTGCTGTGGCGCTGGTGGGCTGCGTTTTCGGGGCCTTCCATCTCTCGCCGGAAAAGATGGCTCAGTCGCTGCGTGAGCGGCGTGAGGCCCGTCTGGCGGAGGAAGAGGCCTGGGCCGAAGAGGAAGACGGTCAGCTGCAGATCCCGTCCAAGCCCGCGCCGGCTGCTGTGAAAAAGCCTGCAGCGCGCCGCAGCACCATCGATATCCCGTTGGATGATGAGCTGCCTGCGGTGGATGAGGAGATCCCCGTACCGGAGATCAAGCCGGAGAAGAAGAGCTTCTTCATCCGCAAGAGCGACGATGTTCGCACTCCCGACCAGGTGCTCAAGGGCGAGAGCGTGAGCGCAGCCGAAGAGCAGGCTGCCGCCGCTCCTGCGCCGGAGAAGAAAAAGCGCCGCACCAAGGCTGAGGAGGTCTCCCGCGAAGAGGTGCAGCAGGCCACGGAAGAGGTCAGCCGCGCCATCGAGGAGGAACTGGCCGAGCCCGAGGAGACATATCAGTATCCCCCCATCACGCTGCTGGACGAGAACAGCGAGAGCAACTACACCGAGGTGGGCGCGGAGCTGCGCAGCAACTCCCGCCGCCTTGCCGAGACACTGCGCAGCTTTGGCGTGGAGGCCAAGGCCGGTGAAGTGGTCCACGGCCCCAGCGTGACCCGCTACGAATTTACATTGGATCAGGGTGTGAAGCTCAGCAAGATCACCAACCTGGCCGACGATATCGCACTGGCGCTGGGTGCCAGCGGCGTGCGTATCGCCCCCATCCCCAACAAGATCAGCGTGGTGGGCATCGAGGTACCTAACCGTGCCGTGTCCGCCGTGCGCATCCGCGATGTCATCGAGTCCCGCGCCTTTACCGAACACACCTCCTCTGTGGCCTTTGCTGTGGGTAAGGACATCGGCGGCAACCACATCGTGGGCAACATCGCGGCTCTGCCCCATGTGCTCATTGCCGGCACCACCGGCTCGGGTAAGTCGGTGTGCACCAACTCCTTGATCGTGAGCCTCCTCTACAAGTCTACGCCGGAGGAAGTCCGCTTCATCATGGTGGACCCCAAGATGGTGGAGCTGGCGCCCTACAACGGCATTCCTCATCTGCTGATTCCCGTGGTCACCGACCCGAAAAAGGCGGCGGGCGCCCTGCAGTGGGCGGTGTTCGAGATGATGAAGCGCTACAAGCTGTTCTCGGAAAAGGGCGTGAAGAAGCTGGCGGAATATAACGCGCTGGCGGAGACAGACCCTGAGCTGAAAAAGCTGCCCACCGTGGTGGTGGTCATCGACGAGCTGGCCGACCTGATGCTGGTAGCTGCCAAGGAAGTGGAAGAATCCATCTGCCGTGTGGCCCAGATGGGCCGTGCTGCCGGCATGCATCTGGTCATCGCCACCCAGCGCCCGTCCTCCGACGTCATTACGGGTCTGATGAAGGCCAATATCCCCAGCCGCATCGCCTTTGCGGTGGCATCCTCTCTGGAGTCGCGCATCATTCTGGATACGCAGGGTGCCGAAAAGCTGGTGGGCCGCGGCGATATGCTCTACTTCCCCCTGGGCACCGGCAAGCCTCAGCGCGTGCAGGGCTGCTTCATCACCCCCGAGGAGATCGAGCGGGTGGTCAGCTTCGTCAAGGAGAGCGGCGAGGCCGACTATTCCACCGAGGTCATGGAGAAGATCGAAGAAGCCATGCGCAAGGACGAAAAGGGCGGCGACAAGAAGAGCGGCGGAGACAACAGCGCCTCTGCCGATGATGGCGACGAGCTGTTGCCCGCCGCTGTGGAAGTGGTGCTGGAGACGGGACAGGCTTCCGTGTCCATGCTGCAGCGCCGGCTGAAGCTGGGTTACTCCCGCGCCGCCCGTCTGGTGGACCAGATGGAGGAGCGGGGCATCGTGGGCCCCTTCGAAGGCTCCAAGCCCCGTCAGCTGCTGATCGACCGGGCCAAGTGGCAGGAGATGCAGATGGCGAGCGCCCAGCCCGAGCCTACTTTTGACCGCAGCGGCTCCATTTCCGACATGTTTGAGAGCCACGACGCACTGGAATAAGAAAAACCGCGCCTTCGGGCGCGGTTTTTTCGCAATGGAAAGTCCGGTTGCGGATTTGAAAAGGGAAATAGGTGGACAGTCATGGCCAAAGCAGGTACAATGCAGGCATAAGGAGGTGGCGCATATGACGCTGGGTGAAAAGATATTGGCGCTGCGCAAGGCGCGGGGCTGGTCTCAGGAAGAGCTGGCCGGACGCATTGGTGTGACGCGGCAGGCCTTGTCTCGCTGGGAGTCCGATGCCGCTGTGCCGGACACGGTAAACGTGGTGCAGATGGCCGACCTCTTCGGCGTCAGCTGCGACTATCTGCTGCGGGAGGAATGGACGGAGGAGCAGACCACCGCACCGAAGGAAGGCTTATCAAAGGAATCGCGCATCGTAGCGTGGGCCCTGACGGCACTGGGTGCGGCGGGTGTGCTGACCATGATGATCATCTGGAGCATGGATTGGGCGACATCGTCGACAAATCAGGGGCCGTTGGCGTATTGGCTCGGCAGAGGCTTGCTGTGGCTCTTCCTGATGTGTTGGAGCGTGTTTGCTATCGGCATTGCCGAGGTGCGGGGCGGCAAATTCAGCGAGTTGTTCCACGCTGTGCTGCACGAGGCGTCGCCGAAAAAGATCCGGCAGGATCTGGGACTGGACAACGACGAAACGAAATAAAAAGAGGACGCAGCTGCGTCCTCTTTTATCGTTTAATCGTCGGGGCCAAAGTGATCGGCGTCGGTTTCTTCCGGCGGATCTGTCAGCGCCGCCAGCCGCGGCATTTGGGCGGTGAGCAGCTCGTCAATTCGCTTTTGCAGGGCGGACCAGTAGAACTCCGCCTTTTCCTCCGCCTGCGACACCATGGCGCGGCACTGCTCCTCCGTTTGGGCAAACAGGGCCTGAGCCTGCTGCTCGGCCTGTGCCAGACGCAGATAGTACTCCGACTCCTTGCGCCGCTTCATGTCCTCCACACTCTGCAGATATTGGTCGGCGGCGGCCTGCGAGGCATGAAACACGCCGTTGAGCTCCATGGCGGCCTGGGCAATGGAACCGGCCTCGTCCAGCACCAGCACCCGCTCATCCAGCGCGCGGCGCAGCGCATCGAGCTGCTGCTGTTGCTGCCGTACCAGAGTCAGCAGTTCCTCGCGGCTTAAATTGTCCAAAGGATTGTCCGTCATGGCATGTTACTCCGTGGTGTTTTCCTTATTTTAACGCGATTTGCGCCCAGCGTCAATGAAAAAAGGAAGCAGAGGCGGTACTCTGCTTCCTTTTTGAAAAGGTTAGTTCCAGAAATCGGTTTCCTGCTTCAGACCGATGTCGGCAGCCTTGAAGACGGGATCCTTGCCCTCCTTGCGCTGCTTCATATAGTCCTTCAGGGCATCCAGCGCAGGCTTGCCCAGCAGCAGGATGACGGGGATGTTGATGACCACCATGATGGCCTGGAAGAGGTCGGCGGTGTCCCAGGCGAGGCCGGCGCTCAGCAGGGCACCCACGAACACGATGGCGGTGGCGATCAGGCGGAAGACGGTCATAAAGGTCTGGGAGGGGCTGCGCTTGAGGATGTACTTCAGGCAGCCTTCGCAGTAATAGTAGTTGCCGATCAGCGTGGTGAAAGCGAAGAGGCACATGGCCACGGCGATGAAGATGGGGCCGAAGGAGCCCAGGGTAGCGGCCATGGTCTGCTGCACGTAGGGGGCGCCCTGCAGGGATTCCTCGGGAGCAATGCCGCTGGAGAGGCACATCAGAGCGGTAGCGGTGCAGATCAGCAGGGTGTCGATGAACACGGACAGCATCTGCACCAGACCCTGCTTGGCGGGGTGGGACACGTCGGCGGTGGCGGCGGCGTTGGGAGCGGAGCCCATACCGGCCTCGTTGGAGTACAGACCGCGCTTGATGCCCTGCATCATGGCGCTGCCGGCGAAGCCGCCGAAGATGGCCTTGAAGTCAAAGGCGCCGGCGAAGATGTTGGCGAACACGCCGGGGACATGCTTGATGTTGATGATGACAACGATGAGGGCCACCACGATGTAGATGACACCCATGATGGGGACCAGCACGCCGGTGATGTTGGTCAGGCGCTTGGCGCCGCCCAGAATGCAAACGGCAAACAGCACGGCCAGAATGGCACCGATGATGATGGGCGTGGTCTCACCATAGAAGCTGAAGCCGGAGAAGGAGGACTGCAGGTTGTAGGAGGCCAGCATGTTGTAGCCGATGGCGTAGGTGCAGATGAGCACCACGGCGAAGATGACGCCCAGCCAGCGCTGCTTCAGACCGGATTCAATGTAGTAGGAAGGGCCGCCGTAGCTGGTGCCGTCCTTGTCGCGCTTTTTATAGATCTGAGCCAGGGTGGACTCGATGAAGGCGGAAGCGCCGCCCAGAATGGCGGTGACCCACATCCAGAATACGGCACCGTAGCCGCCCACGCAGATGGCGGTGGACACGCCCACGATGTTGCCGGTACCCACGCGGGAGGCGGTGGATACCATCAGCGCGGCGAAAGAGGAAATGGCTTTGTCATCCTTGGGCTTTTCCGTGACCACGCGGATGGATTCACCGAACAGGCGGACCTGAATGAGGCCGGTGCGGATGGTGAAGTACAGGCCGGCTGCCAGCAGGAAGACCGGTACCCACGGATCGTACAGGAAGCCGCTGATGGCGTTGACGACGCCGTCGATGGCATTGATAATGTTCATGGATTTTCTCTCCTTATCTGTAATAATATCTTATTATACAGGGGATCGGAACAAAACGCAACCGTAAAGAGGACGTAAAGAGGCGGGATTTGATGAAAAGAGGCCGGTGGTGCGTGGAAAACACGATCAAAAGGGCGAGAGGGGCGCAAACGGGCGCGTGTTTTTTGGTGGAGTGCGGGTACGGCGCGTTGACATTTTTGAACGCTTGGGATAAGATGTATCAGTATCGTACAGACGCGGAACGCTCCGCGGCTGTTTTGTGTAAGGAGGAAACTATGAAAAATCTGTTCAAAAGTCTGCCTTTCCGGCTGCTGCTGGGCATCGCCATCGGCGTAGTCTGCGGCCTGATCTTCCCGGAGAGTGTGATGAAAGTCATCGTGACGCTGCAGTACATTATGGGTCAGCTCATCACCTTCTGTGTGCCTCTGATCATTATCGGCTTTATCGCCCCGTCCATCACCAAGCTGGGCAGCAACGCATCCCGCCTGCTACTGGTGGCGGTTTCCATTGCGTATATCTCTTCTGTCGGTGCAGCCTTCGCCTCCATGGGCGCCGGCTACGCCCTCATTCCCCACCTGTCCATCGACACCAGTGTGGAAGGTCTGCGTGATCTGCCTGCCGTGGTGTTCCAGCTGGATATCCCCCAGATCATGTCCGTCATGAGCGCACTGGCTCTGTCCATCCTGCTGGGTCTGGCCGTTACCTGGACCAAGTCTCAGCGTTTTGCCGAGCTGCTCTCCGAGTTCCAGAACATCGTGCTGGCCATCGTCAGCAAGGTGGTCATCCCTGTGCTGCCCTTCTATATCGCCGCCACCTTCTGCAACCTGAGCTATGAGGGCATGATCACCCGCCAGCTGCCTGCTTTCCTGCAGATCATCGTGATCGTCATCGTGGGCCACTACCTGTGGATGGCGCTGCTGTACGCCATTGCCGGCGCCTACTCCCGTAAGAATCCCTTTGAGGTCATCCGCCACTATGGCCCCGCCTATCTGACCGCTATCGGCACTATGTCCTCCGCCGCCACGCTGGCCGTGGCTCTGCGCTGCGCCGGTAAGAGCAGCGTGCTGCGCAAGGATATGGTGGCCTTCGGTACGCCCCTGTTCGCCAACATCCACCTGTGCGGCTCCGTGCTGACTGAGGTGTTCTTCGTCATGACCATCGGCAAGATCCTCTACGGCGAGATCCCCTCCGTGGGCACCATGGTGCTGTTCTGCCTGCTGCTGGGTATCTTCGCCATTGGCGCGCCCGGCGTGCCCGGCGGCACCGTCATGGCCTCTCTGGGTCTCATCACCGGCGTTCTGCTGTTCAAGAATGACGGTACGGCTCTGATGCTGGCCATCTTCGCCCTGCAGGACAGCTTCGGCACCGCCTGCAACGTCACCGGCGACGGCGCACTGACCCTGTTCCTCACCGGCTACGCCGAGAAGCACGGCATTGCGGAGACCGACGAGCAGTCTCCCCTGCAGTAAAGAAAACAAAAAAAGAGAGCGCCGCAGGCGCTCTCTTTTTTCGCTTATTGGGCGGTGTCGATGGTCTTGCCGAACACCACGAACCGATCGTAAAGGTATTCGGTGACGAAGTTGGTCAGCATGGTGATGGCCAGCACCAGGTATTCGTTCCACCCCACGTTGGAGCCGGTGAGTACGGCGGTCCACCAGGTGGAAAGCGGGGTGAATACCAGATAGAACAGGGCCACCAGCGCCATGGCCTTGGGCACGTTGCCGGCAGAGTGGAAGGTGAATTTGCGGTTGAAGGTGAAGTTCCACAGCACCGACAGGATCAGGGAGATGAGATAGGAGACCCAGTGGGGCCAGTGCAGCACCTCTTCCATCAGCGTGAAGCTGGCGATCTGGATAACGCCGGCGCTGGCGGAAAAGAGAACAAACTTCACGGTGCGGAGCAGTTCTTTCTTTGTCTCGGTCATAGGGCACCTCCTGCGGGAGAAGTTGGTAGTATCATACGCCAAAACGGCGGAGTTTGCAAGCGTTTGCGTTTTGGTGCAAATGGATTCTTGGCGCAGCGGGTGGGATTTACCCTGCGGGCATAAACTTCGAATCCCCCGATAGAAAAAGAGAGACGCCACAAGGCGTCTCTCTTTTTCTGGCGCAGCGGGTGGGATTCGAACCCACGTGGATTGCTCCAAACTGATTTCGAGTCAGCCCCGTTATGACCACTTCGATACCGCTGCGTATGTGAACTTTTCAGCTTGCCTATCATACCACACTTTTTTCTGCCGTGCAACGCAAAAGACAAAAAATCTTTGGCCGGAAAATGATTTTCTTCTTGACATAGGCTGTCCTCTTATGCTATCATGACAAAGCTGACGATTTCACGGAGGGCGCATGCGGGTGTAGCACAATGGCCAGGGCACCAGCCTTCCAAGCTGGGGATGCGGGTTCGATTCCCGTCACCCGCTCCACTGTTTCACTTATGCGCCAGTAGCTCAGCTGGATAGAGCAACTGCCTTCTAAGCAGTAGGCCAGGGGTTCGAGTCCCTTCTGGCGTGCCACTTTTTCTCTGGAGCATCGAAATCGAAATGCAGATTCCCGTGCGGATGCATATGTGGTGGGTGTAGCTCAGTTGGTTAGAGCACCGGATTGTGGTTCCGGGTGTCGTGGGTTCGAGTCCCATTACCCACCCCACACAAAGAACAGGGATTGGGAGTGATCCCAATCCCTGCTTCTATTTTTCCACACAGGGGTGTCGCCAAGTGGTAAGGCAAGGGACTTTGACTCCCTCATCCGCTGGTTCGAGTCCAGCCATCCCTGCCAGATAACAACGGATGGCAACATCCTTTTTATATTTGCTTCGTTAGCTCAGTCGGCAGAGCACCTGCCTTTTAAGCAGGGTGTCCGGGGTTCGAATCCCCGACGAGGCACCAAAAAAACCAGCCCAAAGGGCTGGTTTTTTTGCATGCCGAGGAGGGGATTCGAAGTAAGATCGTGATATGCCGGCGGCATATCACGCCGCCAGCGCGAACGTTGGCGGCAACGTTGATTTTCGCCCTTTGGGGCGAAAAAGCAGCCGAATATCTCGACGAGGCACCAAAAAAACCAGCCCAAAGGGCTGGTTTTTTTGTATTTTTACGATTCTTCTTTATCTTTTGCGGTATGCCGGCCCTCAAACGAAAGCACCTTCACTTCCGGTTCGGCTGACTGCAGATACATCTCCTCGCACGCCTGCTGGGCGGCGATCAGGTGCGAAATGGCGTCTTCGGTGGCGCGAAACAGCGCAAAATACATTTCTTTATAGTCCGGCATCCCGATGTCCTCTTTCGATATGGGGATTATATCCCCTTAATGGAAAAGATTATAACCCCCATAATGAGGAAAGTCAATGAAAAGGGGGCTGCGTATGATCTGTTTTGACAAGCTTTGGCGGACGATGGAGCAAAAGGGCGTGAGCACATACGTGCTGCGGGAAAAGTGCGGCATCGACAGTAAGACGATTCGCCGTCTGCGTACCAATGAGAATATGGAGACAAAGACGCTTAATAAGATCTGTGTTGCGTTGGATTGCTCCTTGGACGAGATCGCGGAATATGTGAAAGAAGACGGCGATACCCTGCAGAATTGAATGATAACAAGCGAAAAACGCCAGCCCATTGGGCTGGCGTTTTGTTTTGGTTGACTTACAGAGCCGGCAGCGCATTTCCCCGCGCGCGCTTGGTGTGACGGCGGAACACGATGAAAAAGGCGATCATCTCGATGACAAAGGTCATGGTCCAGGAGATGGGATAGGACACGTACAAACACTCCAGCGTGTGGAACTGAGGGACCTGGAAGACGGTATAGATCCAGCCCAGGCGGAAAGCGCACACGCCCATCACCGACATGACCATGGGCGTTACGGAAGCGCCCATGCCGCGCAGCGCGCCGGTGGCGACTTCCATCAGACCGCACAGGAAATAGGGCAGACACACGAAGGTCATGCGCAGGATACCGTAGGAGATGGCTTCGGGCGAGTCAGTGATATAGATCTGCAGCAGCTGCGGCGCGGCCAGATACATGCCGCCGCCTGCCAGAATACCGGCGACTGTAGCGCAGATGCAGCACAGCGCCACCACTTTTTTCACCCGTCCGTACTGTCCGGCGCCTACGTTTTGGCCGGTGTAGTTGACGGCGGTCTGGCTAAAGGCGTTGAGCGTGACGTACACAAAGCCTTCCAGATTACCGGCAGCCGCCATGCCGGACACCACCACATCGCCGAAGGAGTTGACAGAGGACTGGATGATTACGTTGGAAATGGCGAAAAGGGAACTCTGGATGCCGGCGGGTACGCCGATGCGCAAAATCCGCAGGAGCTGGGCCTTGTGGGGCAGGAGCTGTCCCAGATCCAGATGGCAGCCGTCGGTGCGCCGCATCAGCGCCCGCACCACCAGTACGGCGGCCAGTGCCTGCGAGAGAATGGTGGCCAGAGCTACGCCCTCCACGTTCATGCCGCAGACCACCACAAAGAACAGGTTGAGCACCACGTTGACCACACCTGCCAGCGTCAGGTAGATCAGGGGACTTCTGGTGTCGCCTGCGGCGCGGAGGATGGAGGCGCAGAAGTTGTAGACCATGATAAAGGTCATGCCGCAGAAATAGATGCGCATATAGGCGGCCGACAGGGGCAGGATGTCTGCCGGCGTGTCCATCCAGTGCAGGAAGGTGGACGAGAGGGAAACGCCGATCACCGTCAGCACGGCACCGCCAAAGATGGATACGAACACCGCCGTGTGGATGATGCGGTGCAGCATCTTTTCCTGCTTGGCGCCGATGGCGTGGGCCACGCAAACGCCGGCACCCACGGAGAGGCCTACAAACAGGTTGACGATCAGGTTGGTCAGCGCGCCGGTGGCGCCCACGGCGCCTACGGAAAGACTGCCGCGAAAACGCCCCACCACCACCAGGTCGGCCGCGTTGAACAGCAGCTGCAGCACACTGGTGAGAATGATGGGGACGGTGTATGTGATAATGCCGGACAGCAAAGGTCCGCTGGTCAGATCACGCTGGCTTCGTTTCATAGCGATCACCCGTACGATCCCGAGAATTTGAAATGCAATCCATTTCAAGGTCATTATATCGGTTTGCCCCGAAATGGCAAGAGGAAAAGCGGAAAAAGTTGACCAAAAAATGAGATTCTTTTTTGGCAAAACAACAAAGGGGGCGATCCGATGATCGCCCCAACAAATCCAATATATCAAATCTGGAAGACGCTGTCAATGCAAAACGGGGCTGCGGGGTGGCAAATCTGCCTTTTGCATGAAATGGGGACTGTGATTTTGTACAACTTTCCGACTTGAAAATGGCGTACCGTTGTGCTATATTACAATCAGAAAGGGTGATACCAATGTACAGGTAAAAACCTGAGGCTTCCGAAGGAGAAGCCGCCAACAGACGAAGAAGCAGTTCGCGTAAAAAAGCTCACCGACATATAAGTAAGTCCCGCTTAGGGAAAGAAAAGAAGCAACAATGAGGAGTGTTTCGGGAAAGAGCACCGAAGGAAAGAGCGAACGCCGCGTCTGAATCTGCAGAAAGAGAGGTTAACCAAGGATGTTAGATAATAAGAACGCAGAGAGCTAAGCCTTGACTGTCGTGTCTGACAAGCACGTTCGGTCAAGGCTTAGCTCTTTTTTACGGCATATATTCCGCCCGATGGGGCGGTTTTTTGCGTTTACAGGCCCGTTTCCCGGAACCCCTCCGCCGTCAGCGTCCAGACGCTGTCAAAGCCGCAGCTGCGGGCCAGCTGCGCCGCGCCGTCAAAGCCGTAGAGCAGGTGGGCGGTGCTGTGGGCGTCGCTGGACAGGAGGATGCGCCCGCCGCGCTGACGGATGTGGCGCAGAATAAAGGGGGCGGGATAGGGGGTGACACGGCAGCCGCGGGAGATGGCGCCGGTGTTGATCTCGAAAAGGGGCTCACCGGCCATCAGGGCGTCCACCGCCTCCAGTGCCGCGTGGCGGTAGCGGCGCTCATCCGTGGAGAAGAGGCAGTCGGCCTCGTTGAATTTGGTGATGAGGTCAAAGTGACCGATGATCTGGGGGGCAAATTTGCGGCCCAGATCGGCCACATTGGTATAGTACAGCCGGCATAGGGCGGTCCAGTCGCCGCCGAAGAGGTGCTGTGCCGCTGCTACCAGCTCCTTGGGATCGGAGTCCACGGAGATGACGCGGCCGTCATATTTGACGTAATGCACCGAGCCGATGCGGTAGTCGTAAGGGGCATCGGTAGGAGCGGAGTAGTAGTCCAGCTCAATGCCGCGGTAAAGATCCAACCGGCCGGCGTACTGCTGCCGCAGCGCCGCTGTTTCGGATAGAAAAGCGGCCTCATTCTCCGGCGTCATGGCGTAGTGACAGGGGAAGTCCGTTGTGGCATGGCCCACCAGACCCAGAGTCTGCAGCCCCTGCCGGGCCGCCTGAGCGGCCATTTCCGCCGCGCTGTTGTGACCGTGGTCGCGGCTGGTATGCACATGGAGATCGCTGAGGATCATGATCGATCACCTCCTGCCGTCCATGATACGCCTTTTCCGCCTGCCGCGTCAAGCGGCGGATTTTGGGCGGGGAAAAGGGTTGACGGGGAGGCGGGGCGGCACTATAATGACGCTGATAAGGGCGAAGGCGTCAGTCTTTGCCGAACGGAGGGTCCGAGAATGGACAAGAAACAGACAAACCGGCTGACAGCGCTGTGCTGTCTGGTGTATTTCTCCAGCTATATCACCCGCCTTGACTATGCCGCCGTGCTGGTGGAGATCGTGCAGGACCTGCAGATCGCCAAGACCACGGCCGGCATTGCCGTGACCGGCAGCTTCATCACCTACGGTGTGGGCATGCTGCTCTTCGGCGTGGCGGCGGACTATATCAAGCCCCGCACGCTGATCGTGATCGGGCTGCTGGGTACATCGGCCATCAATCTGGCCATGGGCGTCCTGCCGGATATCCGCGTCATGATCGCCATCTGGTGCTTCAACGGCTTCTTCCAAGCCATGGTCTGGCCGCCGGTGACCCGCATTCTGGCCGAGCAGCTGGGACAGACGGAGTCCCGCGGCGCCATCGCCAAGGTGATTCTGGCGGCGCAGGTGGCCACGCTGGCCATCTATGTGCTGGCACCGGCTGCCATCCGGCTGAGCGGCTGGCGCATGGTATTTCTGGCCGCCGGCGCTGCGGGCGTGGCAAGCGTGCTGCTGTGGTACGGCGGCACGGCGGGCCTTACCCAGAAGGCGGCGGGCCGTGTGCAGAAGACCGCACAGGCGCGTGCCGGTGTGGGACGGCTGATTTTGGAGGCAGGCCTCATCCCCATGATGATCGCCATTTTGCTCATGGGCATGCTGCGCGACGGCCTGCAGACCTGGATGCCCACCTATATCTGCGAGGTGTTCGGGCTGAGCACGGAAACCTCCATCCTCATCAGCGGTTTGCTGCCGGTGGTGAGTATGGCGGCCATCACCCTGTCCACTATGCTGCTGCAGCGCAGCAATAATGAGCCCCTCAGCGGCGCGCTGTTCTTCGCGGTGGGCTTTGTGGCGGCGGCCATCATGGTGGTGATCTTCCCCGGCGGCGCGGTGGTGGGCGTGGCACTGTTTGTGGTGCTGGCTGGCAGCATGCACGGCGTCAACCAGCTGATCATCTGCTATACGCCGGCCCATTTTGAGCCCTACGGCCGTGTGGCCACCTTCTCCGGCCTTCTCAACTGCTTTGTGTATGTGGGTGCGGCCACCTCCACTTACGGCTTTGCCGGTTTTTCCGAGGCCTTCGGCTGGCGCAGCACCATGATTTTGTGGATGGGCATCGCCCTGCTGGGTGTGGTGTTCTGTCTGCTGTGCGTGCGGCGCTGGAGCCGCTTCTGCCGCAAGAGCATGGAAGAACAAAATATCCCCGGTGTTTTTGCACCGGGGATATTTTGTTTTCGTAAAGAAGACAAAATGTGGCAATGTGTACTCCCAAGAAAAACGAAAAGAAAATAACAAAAAGACGCAGAAAAAGCGAAAAAGAGCGGCGATTTTTCTTGACAGATGAGGGAATAATCCATATAATAACGTAGTCTGTGTCCCGCGGCGCGGGACGCTTATGTTTTTTTACATGATCTGATGATATAAAGGAGAAATCAACGTGGAAGAAAAGAAGTTCCAGCCGTTTATCCCGGCGGACAAGGTCGTGCCCGAATTCACGGTGTTTTCCGTGGTGCTGGGCATACTGCTGGCTGTGATTTTCGGCGGCGCCAATGCCTATCTGGGCCTGCGCGTGGGCATGACGGTCTCCGCCTCCATCCCCGCAGCCGTGATCTCCATGGGCGTGATCCGCAAGATCCTCAAGCGCGATTCCATTCTGGAAAACAACATGGTGCAGACCATCGGCTCTGCCGGCGAATCGCTGGCGGCCGGCGCCATCTTCACCATGCCGGCGCTGTTCATGTGGGCCACTGAGGGTCTGTGCGAAGTGCCCTCTCTGGTGGAGATCGGCCTCATTGCCCTGATCGGCGGCCTGCTGGGCGTGCTGATGATGATCCCCCTGCGCTCGGCCCTCATTGTGAAGGAGCACGGCGTGCTGGGCTATCCCGAAGGTCAGGCCTGCGCCGAGGTGCTGATGGCCGGTGAAGAGGGCGGCAGCAGCTCTTCCACCGTGTTTGCCGGTCTCGGTATTGCCGCGGCCTATAAGTTCATCACCGACGGCCTCAAGCTGTTCCCCAGTGAGGTGGACTGGACCATTCCCGCCTATAAGGGCAGCGGCGTGGGTGTGGATGTGCTGCCGGCACTGGCCGGCGTGGGCTACATCTGCGGCGCCCGCGTATCCAGCTATATGTTTGCCGGCTCCACGCTGGCGTGGTTCGTGCTGATGCCCCTGATCGCCCTGTTCGGCAGCGATCTGGTGATCTATCCCGCCACCGATACGGTCTCCCAGCTGTGGGCGGCCGAGGGTACGTGGGGCCTGTGGGATACCTTCATCCGCTATATCGGTGCCGGCGCGCTGGCGGCCGGCGGTATCATCAGCCTCATCAAGTCCCTGCCCTTGATCGTTAAGACCTTCGCCTCCGCCTTCCGTGATTACGGCAAGGGCAGCGTGGGTACGCTGCGCACCGAGCAGGAGATCCCCGTGAAGGCAGTGCTGCTGGCCTGTCTGGCCATCACCCTTTTCATGTGGCTCTATCCCGGCATCCCTGTTAACTCCGTGGGCGCCGTGACTGTGCTGGTGTTCGGCTTCTTCTTCGCCACCGTGTCCTCCCGTATGGTGGGCATGATCGGCTCTTCCAACAACCCCGTTTCCGGCATGGCTATCGCCACGCTGCTGATCGCCACGCTGATGCTCAAGAGCACCGGCACGGACGGCGCAGAGGGCATGGTGGGCGCCATTGCCATCGGCAGCGTCATCTGCATCATTGCCGCCATCTCCGGTGATACGTCGCAGGACCTGAAGACTGGCTTCCTGCTGGGTGCCACCCCCAAGAAGCAGCAGTACGGCGAGCTGATCGGCGTGAGTGTGTCCGCTGTGACCATCGGCGCCATTTTGTACCTGCTCAACGCCGCGTGGGGCTTTGGCGGCGACGAGCTGGGCGCTCCTCAGGCCATGATGATGAAAATGGTCATCGAAGGCGTCATGGGCGGCGATCTGCCCTGGGCGCTGGTGTTCACCGGCGTATTTCTGGCGGTGTTCATCGAAATTCTGGGTCTGCCGGTGCTGCCGGTGGCCATCGGTATCTACCTGCCCTTCCACCTCAACGCCGGTATCATGGCCGGCGGTCTGGTGCGCTGGTTGGTGGAAAAGCGCAAGTATTCCTCCGAAAAGGCCAAGAACGACGTCATCCAGTCCGGCGTGCTTTACACCTCCGGCATGATCGCCGGCGAGGGCATCGTGGGCATTATTCTGGCTGTGCTGGCCGTCATCACCGTAAACGACAGAAGCGTGGGCGAGATCATCGACATCTCCGGCTCCTTCTCTCTGGGCAATATCGGCGGTCTGGTGGCCTTTGGCCTGCTGCTGGTGAGCATCGTGCTCTATGCCCATAAGGGCGCCGGAAGCACCAAGAAGGCAAAGAACTAAAGGATTGCAAAAAGAAAGATCGGGCTATATACTATGAGGTATATAGCCCGATTTTGACGAAAGCAGGCAAAGCTATGGCGAAGAAAAGCAAAGAGAATTATCTGGACTACGTGCCCGCCATCTCTCCCAGACATACGTGGAGCGTGGCAGACGGCAAGGTGACCATCCATATGGAGCACCGCGGCTTTTACAACTGGGTCGCGCAGAAGTTTTTCCACCGTCCCCGCGTCAGCCACATCGATCTGGATGCGCACGGCAGCTACATCTACCAGCAGATCGACGGCGAGCGCACCGTGGGCGAGCTGGCGCTGCTGATGAAGGAGCGTTTCGGCGCCGACGCCGAGCCGCTGTATGACCGGCTGGTGAAATACATGCAGATCCTGCACAACAACGGCTTTATTTATTACTGCAAGAGGGGAGAATAAGCGATGTTTGGCGAGGGAAATGAATTTTTCGGCGCTGTACTGCTGTTCATGGCGGCCACGGTGTTTGCTTTCATCTGGGGGCGTCGTCGCGGCGAGGATCCGGAAAAGACGATGCAGCAAAAGCTGCTGAAGGCGGCCACCAAGAAGGTGGTCAAGTATCTGGAGAAGAATACCTACATCACCGAAGAGGGCGTGGCCAAGCTCCTGCGCGGCACCACCGTCCGCGATCCGTGGCTGCGCAAGCTGATGCGCATCGATGACGCCAAGACCTATGCCAAGGGTCTGGTGCGGATCCTGGTGGAGCAGGGAACCATCCAATATGCCGGCAAGGACGGCTACTGCCTGCCGGAAAAGAAGGAAGAGAAATAAACGGGCCGTCAGGCGGATGAAAGGGAGGCACGGATATGGGAAACGAGATTTACGGCGAAGCATGGGTGGCCGGTATCGGCATTGCGGTGATGATCGTGTGGCTGCTTGTTGCCGGTCTGGGCATTGCCACCTATGTGATGCGGGGCATCGGCCTTTATGATCTGGGCCGCAAGCGTGAGGTGCGGGGTGCTTGGCTGGCGTGGGTACCGGGCCTCTGGGTCTGGACCATGGGCGCCGTGGTGGACTATCACGCCGCGCAGCGCGGCATCAAGCGCCGCTGGCGCTGGCTGCTGCTGGGTGTGTACGGCCTGATCGTGGCCGGCTATGTGCTGATGTTGGTGGTGGCCGTTGTTACCGGGCTTTCCGTGGCGGGAAAGGCAGAACCCTCGGAAGAGATGCTGCTGGCGATGATGGGCGGCATCTTTGCCGCGTATATCCCCATGCTGGTGGGCGTCATGGTCTATCTGCCCTGCTATTACGTGTGTATCTACAAGGTCTTTGAGGAAACGGCGCCGGAAAAGGCGGTGAAATACCTGCTTTTGAGCGTGCTGGTGCCGTTGGCCTTCGGTATCTGCCTGATGAACTGCGCCAGACGGCCTGTGGCTGCGGCGCAGGAAGTGCCGGCGATTCCGGGCGATGTGGGCGACGGCTTTGTGCCGCAGGATCCCTTCGCGCAGAAGGGAACGGAAAACAGCTGAAAAAAAGGACTCCGCTGCTGCGGAGTCCTTTTTTGTTTACGCTCAGACCGTGCCGGTGACGGTGAGGGTGGCGGTGCCGGGGGTGATGACCCATGCGCCGCTTTCGTTCTGGGTGAAGGTGGCGGCGGGCACGGTGATGCGGCCGGGCACCGTGGCAAAGAGGCCGGTGGCCTCGTTGTAGGTGTAGTCGTCCGGCTCGGTCCAGGCCTCGCCGTTGAAGGTGACGGTCAGGTCGCTGAGGATGGGATCAAAGGTGTCGGTGATGGCGGCGTTGTCGGAGAGGAGCGCCGGCGTGTTGCCGGTATTCTGGATGACAAAAGTGTACGTCAACTGCCCGTTTTCCGAAACCGTCAGGGGGGAGAGGCTCTTGCTGATGGTCAGATACGGCGCTGCGGCAGCAGCCACAGTGGCCGTGTCGCTCAGCGGTGCGCTCAGCCCGCCGCCGGTAACGGTGACGGTGTTGGTGACGGTGGCCTCAATATCCAGCGGCGCGTACTGGTTCAGCCGCGCCTCATACACCAGCAGTGCGTTGCCGCCGGCGGGCACGGTGATGCCGCTCACACTCAGCGGAGGGCCTGCGGTGACGGTGGGGGTGGCCTGCACGACGCCGTTCAAAAAATAGCGCAGGGAGCCCTCCACATAGTCCAGCGGCACCAAGGTGCCGCCGTCGTAGTCATAGGCGCCCAGATCGTCGGTGACGGTCAGGCCGGTGAAGGCGGCGGTGCCGGTGTTGGCCAGATTGACCACATACACAACGGTGTCCTGCGGCGTATAGGTGCCGCTCAGCGCCGTTTTGGTGACAGACAAAACCTCCAGCAGCTCACCGGTGGTGATGTTGGAGGTGGTAACGGTGTTGTTATAAGAAAGGGTTGCCTGATTGGTAAAGATCGCCATGGCGATACCTCCTGTGGGAAATCCGCAGGCACGGGGCCTGCAGGACTATCCTATGCCGCACGGCCTGCGGACGTGCAAAAAGACCGCCCGCAGGCGGTCTTTGGAGATATTTAATAGTATTCGCTGCATACGTCGGGTACAAAGGTGAAATCGGTGCGCCGCTGCTGCAGCAGCCAGTCGACCAAATCGGTGTGGGCGTAGGCATAGTTGATGCCGTCGTCGTGACCCTTGCCCTCCAGATAGACCAGGCGGACGCTGCCGCCGGCGGCTGCGAGAAAGTCGCACATCATCTGGGAGCAGGCCGGCAAAACCAGCGAGTCGTCTGCGCCGTGGAATACATACACCGGCGTGTTCGCCAGACGCGGCGCACGCCAGGCCATGCCGCCGCCGGCGATGGGCGCGATAGCGGAGAAAAAATTGGGGTAGGTCAGGCCCATGGACCAGGTGCCGTAACCGCCCATGCTGGAGCCGGTGAGGCAGATGCGGTCGGGCCGGATGGTGAATTCGTCAGCCACGGTATCGATGATGGCCTTTACCTTGTCCACGATGTTGTCCCATACCACCTCGGTGGGGCACTGGGGCACCAGAATGACGGCCGGATACGTGCGGCCCTCGCTGAGCAGCAGGGGAATGCCGTGGCGGTACAGGTGGTCAAATTCCGTGCCCCGCTCGCCGGCACCGTGAAGGTAGATCAGCAGCGGCAGGCCGGCGTAGTCGTCGGAGTAGTAGACGGCGTAGTTCATACTGCCGCTTTCGACAGCGGAGACGAATTTCATGTTCATTTGGATAGACACGGCACATCCTCCTTATCTTTGCGCATGGCAGAAACCTGAGAACAGGATAACACAAAGCGCGGTGGATGAACAGCGTTTTTTCACCGATGGGAAGCGTTTCGGTTATTGACGGAGGCTGTGTGCAAACCTATAATAAAAAGCGAATTTGTGCCCCGGCGGGCAGGAGAGGAGGAAAGGGATGAGCGAAGCAACGGCGGTGCTGATCGCGCTGATCGCCCTGTGCGGCAGCTATATCCAGAGCGTGACGGGCTTTGGTTTCGGCATCTTTGTGATGATGTTCTTTCCGGTTCTGCTGCAGTACACCGAAGCCAATGTGCTCTCCAGCTTGCTGGGGATCTTCACCTCTCTGGCGATGGTGATCCAAATGCGGCGCCTCATCAACTGGAAGAACATCCTTTTTCCTCTGCTGGGCTGTTTGCTGGCCACCTACGGCGCGGTGAATTTCATCAAGCGGCAGGAAAACGAGCTGCTGCTGATGCTGCTGGGCGCGGTACTTTTGCTGCTGAGCGTGTACTTTTTCTTCTTCTCCGGAAAGCTGCGCCTGCGCCCTTCGTGGTATGCCGGTTTGACGGCCGGCGTGCTGTCCGGTGTGATGGGCGGCATGTTCTCCATGGGCGGCCCACCGGTGGTGATCTACTTTCTCCAGTCTGAGGAAGATTCGGACCATTACCTTGCCACCATCTCCGGCTATTTTGTCTGTTCCAACCTGATCTCCATCGCCACCAAAGTGATGGCGGGCTTTGTGACGGACACCGTATTGCTTGCCTTTGCGGTGGGCGCCATCGGTATGGCGGCCGGCGCGTTCGTCGGCAAAAAGACGCGTGAGCGGGTGCCGGCTCGAATGGTGCGCAAATTGGTGTACGGCTTTATGGCCATCAGCGGCGCGGTGTATATGATCAGTGCCCTGATATGAGGATGAAATGAAAAAAGAGGACGCACCTTTTCGGTGTGTCCTCTTTTTTGGCGCAGAAGGAGGGATTTGTCTGCATTTTCGCCCATCGGGCGAAAATAGAGGAAACCGCCAACGTGCGCGCTGGCGGTGCAACAGCCCACCGGGCTGTTGCGACAGAAGTTCAAATCCCCCCAGACGAAAATAAAGGCACCAGCCATATGGCTGATGCCTTTATTTGGCGCAGAAGGAGGGATTTGAACCCTCGCGCGGGTTTTTAAGCCGCCTACTCCCTTAGCAGGGGAGCCCCTTCGGCCACTTGGGTACTTCTGCATGGTCGAACGTTCGTATAAAGTCTGGCGGAGAGAGTGGGATTCGAACCCACGGATGCTTTCACATCGCCGGTTTTCAAGACCGGTGCTTTCAACCACTCAGCCATCTCTCCGTGCGAAAAGCATACTCAATCCAGACGCAGATAATATACTACCATGCCGGAGACGGTTTGTCAAGAAAAAGAAAAACAAGAAATTTGAAAAAATCCGAAAAAAAGGCTTGCATTTTTAAAAAGGATGTGGTATTCTAACTAAGCTGACGCGTTCGGCAAGTGAATATCCGGGTGTGGCGAAGTTTGGTATCGCGCTTGAATGGGGTTCAAGAGGCCTTGAGTTCGAATCTCAACACTCGGACCAAAGAAGCAAGTCGTTTGACTTGCTTCTTTTTTTATTTCCACCGCCGGAAATGGATTGACACGGAACGCGGGACATGCATAATAGAAGTATCTTGTTTAGAAAACGTAAAGGAAACAGAACAAAGAGGAGGAAACAGCATGATTTTCGGTGTGCTGAAGGATATTAAGGAAGGCGAAAACCGGGTGATCTGTACGCCGGCGGAGGTGGCCTCCATTACGGCGGCAGGCCACACCGTGCTGGTGCAGAAGGATGCCGGCAAGGGCGCCGGTTTTTCCGACGCGGCCTATGAAAAGGCCGGCGGCCGCATTGCGACGGCGGAGGAAGTGTGGACTACCTGTGATTTTGTGGCCAAGGTGAAGGAGATCGATCCTTCCGAGTTTGGCTATCTGCGGGAGGATCTGATGATCTACTGCTGCATCCACCCCGCCGGACACCCCGAAGAGGTGCAGGCCATTCTGGACAGCAAGTGCATCGCCATTACCGCCGAGGACAGCCACCGCTACGGCTCGCCCAACTGCGAGGCGGCCGGCAAGCAGGGTGCTCTGTTCGGTCTGGAGTCCATGCTGACCATCAACGGCGGCAAGGGCAAGTTCGTCGGCGGCTTTGCCGGCGCGCCGGGCATGAACGTGGTGATCCTGGGCGGCGGCGTTGTGGGTCAGGGCGCACTGTCTGTGCTGCACGCGCTGGGCGCCAACGTGACGGTGATGGACATCAACATCGGTTTGATGCGCCAGCTGGGTGAGCGCTACAACCAGAAGATCAACACCATGTACTGCACGCGGGAGAACATCGCCTCCGTACTGCCCCAGACCGACCTGATCATCAACTGCGTCAAGTGGCCCAAGCAGCGCAAGGATTTCCTCATCACCAAGGACATGCTGAAGCTGATGGAGCCGGGCAGCGTGCTGGTGGACATCTCCAACGATGATCCCGGCGCCATCGAGTCCAGCCACGAGACCCACCATGACGATCCCCGCTACGTGGTCAACGGCGTGGTGCACTACTGCGTCAGCAACATCCCCGGCGCGGTGGCCCATTCCACCTCCGTGGCGCTGGGCTGCGAAACGCTGCCGCTGCTGCTGAACATTATGAACAACGGCATTGTGGAGGCCTGCGTCAGCGACGGCTATATCCGCCGCAGCCTGACGGCCTATAAGGGCTATCTGACCCACGAGGAGACCAGCGGCGTGCAGGGCCGTCCCTGGATCCGTCCGGAGGACATTCTGGGCATTGCCGACCGTCAGCTGGATCCGGCACCCCGTGCCACCGTTACCCGCAGCAACAACTTCATCACCTGCTGCAAGTAAACTGAGAGAAGGGAGCAGACCCTATGCCGCACAACGACAACAAATACCGTCTGGCGCTGCTGGCCGCACTGATCGGCAACGCCATCTGGGGCTTCAGCTTCCTGTTCACCCGCAGGGCGCTGCAGGTGACGCCGCTGCCGTCGGTGCTGCTGAGCATGCGCTTTACTTTGGCCTTTGCCATCATGAGCGTGATGCTGGCGCTGGGAAAGGCCAGCTTCCGCCTCAAAGGGAAGAAGATCGGCTCGCTGCTGTTTCTGGGCATCGTGGAGCCGCTGTGCTTCCTTCTGGAGACCTACGGCATCCTCTACACCAATGCCACCGTGGCCGGTGTGGTGATGGCGGTCTCGCCCATCGTCTCCATCCTGCTGGCGGCCATCTTCCTGCACGAGGTGCCCAACCGCGTGCAGATGCTGTTCTGCCTGCTGCCGGTGGCGGGCGTGGTGCTTATCACCGTGTCCGGCAGCGATCTGGGCGTGGTGACGCCGCTGGGCCTTGCACTGCTGCTGGGCAACTGCGTGACGGCCGGCGCGTACAAGACCGTGAACCGCAAGTCGGCGCAGGAGTTTTCCGCCTTTGAGCGCACCTATGCCGTCATCGGCATTGCGGCTGTCGCCTTTCTGGTGATGGCCATGGTGCAGCTTAAGGGCGATGTGGCGGCGTATCTGGCACCGCTGGGCGATGCAACGTACGTCACCTCGCTGCTGGTGCTCAGTGTGTTCTGCTCGGTGGTGGCGTATCTGCTGGCCAACTACGGCTCGGGCCTGATGAGCGTTGCCAAGATCGCTACCTTCGGCGCCATTTCCACGGTGTGCTCCACCTTTGCCGGTGTGGTGCTGCTGAAAGAGCCGGTGTCGTGGCTGATGCTGCTGGGCGCGGCGCTGATCGTGGTGGGCGTGTGGCAGGTGACACGCAAAGGTACATAAAGAAAAGAAGCTGTTCTTCGCCGAACAGCTTCTTTTTTCTATACAAACGGCAGAAAGTGTGGTAAACTGTTAATTGGTGAAAAGTGGCTTTTCACAGTAAAGGAGAAATGACTGCCGCCTATGCGGCAGCGGACATAGAACAAAGGCGGCATCCCGCATGCCGCGGAAAGGACAGAAACACATGATCACTTTTGAAGAAATTCGCCATAACGAGACCATCAACACCTATATCCGCAAGGCGGACGAGTCGCTGGTGGCGCTGGGCTATACGGAGCACTCTTTTGCCCACGTGGGCATGGTGGCCGCCAATGCCCGCTATATTCTGGAGCGTCTGGGTCATTCTGAGCGCACGCTGGAACTGGTGCAGATCGCGGCCTACCTCCACGACATCGGTAATCTGGTCAACCGCGCCGATCACTCCCAGTCCGGCGCCGTGATGGCCTTCCGCATTCTGGACAAGCTGGGCATGGACGCCGCAGAGATCGCCGAGATCGTCACCGCCATCGGCAACCACGATGAGGGCACCGGCCGTCCCGTGAGCCCCATGGCGGCGGCGCTGATCCTGGCCGATAAGTCCGACGTGCGCCGCAGCCGCGTACGCAATCAGGATGAGAGCGCCTTTGATATCCATGACCGGGTCAACTACTCGGTGAAAAAGGCGGAGCTGAAGATCAACGAGGACCGAACCCTCATCAAGCTGAAGCTGTCGGTGGATACCCGCTACGGCAGCGTCATGGACTATTTTGAGATCTTCATGGGCCGCATGCTGCTGTGCCGCAAGGCGGCCGAGGCGCTGGGCCTGCAGTTCAAGCTGATGATCAACGAACAGCAGCTCATCTGAGAAAATTGGGCAAACTATGGGGAGCAACCTTGTGGAAAGGAGCTCCCCATGAATTTTTTTGATGTGTTGTCCCTGCTGGGCGGCGTGAGTCTGTTCCTTTTCGGTATGGATCAGATGGGCAGTGCGCTGGAGCGCCGCGCCGGAGCGGGACTGAAAACCATGCTGGGCCGCCTGACCTCCGGCAAGGCGGCGGGTTTTCTCACAGGCCTCGCCGTCACGGCGGTGATCCAGTCCTCCTCCGCCACCACGGTGATGGTGGTGGGCTTTGTCAACTCGGGGCTCATGAGTCTGCGCCAAGCCATCAATGTCATCATGGGCGCCAACGTGGGCACCACGGTGACGGCATGGATCTTCAGTCTGACCGGCCTTGAGAGCGAAAGCATCTGGGTGCAGCTGCTCAAGCCTGCGTCTTTTACCCCCATTCTGGCGCTCGTTGGCGTGATCTGCCTGATGCGGGGCAGGCAGGGTAGGCGCCGCGATACCGGCGTGATCCTGCTGGGCTTCGCGGTGCTGATGACCGGCATGGAGATGATGTCCGCCGCGGTGGCGCCGCTGCGGGAGGTGCCGCAATTCGGCCGGGTGCTGCTGCTGTTTACCAACCCCATTCTCGGCGTACTGGCCGGTGCGGTGCTGACGGCGGTGCTGCAGTCGTCTTCCGCCGCGGTGGGCGTTCTGCAGGCCCTGACGGTTACCGGTCAGGTGACCTACGGCGCCGCCATCCCTCTCATCATGGGCCAGAACATCGGCACCTGCGTCACGGCTATGCTGTCCTCTGTGGGTACCGGCCGCAATGCCCGCCGCGCCGCGCTGGTGCATCTGAGCTTCAACGTACTGGGCAGCGCGGTATGGCTGGTGATTTTCCAGTTGGTGCGTACCTTTCTGGCGCTGCCGTTTCTGGACCGCGGTATCGACCGGCTGGGCATCGCCGCGGTACACTCGGTGTTCAATATTCTGTGTACCCTTTTGCTGCTGCCGGCGGCGGGCGCTCTGGAAAAGCTGGTCTGCCGCCTGATCCCGGAGCCGGAGTGCGCGGAACAGCCGGAGGAACTGGATGAGCGCCTCATGGCCACGCCTGCGCTGGCGGTGCAGCGCTGCCGGGATGTGACAGAGCGGATGGCCGCACTGGCAGACGGCGCGGTGCGCGATGCGCTGGCGGAACTGACGGAGCACGATGCGAGCCGCGCTGCGCGCATCCGGGCGGCGGAAGCCGATGCCGACCGCTATGAGGATCTGCTGGGCACCTACCTTGTCCGGCTTTCCGCCCTGCCCCTGAGTGAGGAGGACACGGTGGAGGTGTCGGAGCTTTTGCATATGATCGGCGATCTGGAGCGCATCAGCGACCACGCGGTGCATCTGCTGGACGCCGCCTGCGAGATCAGTGAGAAGAAGATCACCTTTACACCCGCTGCCCGTGCTGAACTGCAAACGCTGCGCGCCGCCGTGGCGGAGGCGGTGGAACTGGCCGTGCGCGCCTTCACCGCCGGTGATCTGTCCGCCGCCGCACAGGTGGAGCCGCTGGAACAGGTGGTGGACGAGCTGAAAAAGAAACTGCGCGCCCGCCATATCCTGCGTCTGCAGCGGGGCGAATGCTCCATCGAGGCGGGCTTCATCTGGTCGGATCTGCTGACGGATCTGGAGCGGGTGGCGGCCCACTGCTCCAGTATTGCCGCCTGCCTTCTGGAAATGCGATATGAGCGGCTGGACCTGCACGGCTACCTGCGTGCGGTGCGCCGCGGCAGCGCCGATTATGCCGCATCCTACGCCGATTATCGGTGCAAATATAAATTGGAGCAAGATATAGAATAATTAGCGCATTATAATGCTCTTTTTGCGTGGGGCTTGCCAAAGCGGCGGCACTGTGCTAAGATAGCAAAAAAAGAAACGCGAGGAGAAACCATGTCTACTTTACAGCACTGCCTGATCGTACTTGTCGTGTCTATGGTGCCGCTGATCGAGCTGCGCGGCGCGATCCCCTACGGTGTGGCCTTTGGCCTGCCGCTGTGGCAGACCTTCCTGATCGCCATCGTGGGCAACATGCTGCCGGTGCCCATCATCTTTTTCTTTGCCCGCCGCGTGCTGGAATGGGGTGCGGACAAGCCGGTGATCGGCAAGCTCTTCACCTTCTTTCTGGAAAAGGGCCACAAGGGCGGAGAAAAGCTGCAGGCTAAGGCGGGCCGCGGCCTGTATGTGGCGCTGCTGCTGTTTGTGGGCATCCCCCTGCCCGGCACCGGCGCGTGGACCGGTACACTGGCGGCCAGCCTCTTGGATATGGATTTCAAGAAGAGCGTGCTGGCCTGCGTGGGCGGCGTGCTGCTGGCGGGCGTCATTATGGGCGTGCTGAGCGTGCTGGGCGTCAGCGCTTTCGGTGCCATCACGACTTAATAAAAGCGAAAACGCTCTGCCTTTGCGGCGGAGCGTTTTTTCTTTTGTAAAAATCGTAAAAAAACGGACGGAAATTTTGAAATATGTCACATGATACAAGGAACAGAAAGTGTGCTAAGATATAGTTAAACTCCTGTCGCCTGTCATGCGAAAAAAGAAAGTCATTTGTTGCATATGCCATATGGAGCGGCGGTGATTTTGTTTATATTGACAGTATAAAATGGAAAAACTATTCCGCAGGAATTCTATCACAGGCAGAAAGGCGGTGAAAGGATGTATCTGGAAACGGTAAAACAGATCATGGACGTGGAGAACGAGATGGAGCAGGCCAAGGCCGCCGCTCGCGCCCAGGTACAGCAGCAGCTGGCGGAGGCAGAGCGTGCCGGAAAGGAACTGCTGCAGCGCGCCCGTGAGGAAAGCCGCGCCCGGCGCGAAGAAACGCTGGCACAGGCGGCCCGTCAGGCCGGTGCACGGCAGCAGGATGCGCTGCGTGATGCGCAGGAAGCCTGCGCGCAGCTGCGTCAGGCTGCGGCCGGTCAGCTGGAGTGCGCGGCAGATGAGATCGTCAGAAGGGTGGTTGAGCGCTAAATGGCAATTGCAAAAATGAAATGCCTGCACCTGATCGCCCTGCAGAGTGACCGCGCGGCGCTGATGGAAAAGCTGCTCCGTCTGGGCTGCGTCCATCTCTCGGAGCCGGCGGAGGTGCCGGAGGAGCTGGCACTGCGGCGGGACACCTCGGCCCTTGCCGACCGGCAGGCCACGCTGCGTCAGCTGCGCACGGCCCTTGCCACGCTGCAGCGCACCGCGCCGCAGAAGGGGGGCGGGTTCCTTTCGCCCCGCCCGCAGGTGACGGAGGCGGATTTCCTGGACGATGCGCTGCTGGCACGGCAGCTGCAGACGGCGCAGGAGGTCAGCGCCCATGAAACCGAGATCGAGCGCCTGCAGGCAAAGGAGAATCGCCTGCGTAACGAGCGCATGACCCTGCTTCCCTGGCAGGAGCTGGACATTCCGCTGGAACTGACGGCTACCCGCACCGTGCGCGTCATGACCGGCACGCTGCCCTCGGCGGCGGACTGGCAGGCGCTGCAGGGTGAGCTGGCCGATCGGGTGGCCGAAGCGCAGCTGCATCTGACCGGTGAGAGCCGCGAGCAGAAATGTGTGCTGCTGATCTGCCACAAGGATGCGCTGGATGCGGCGCTGGAGGTGCTGCGCAGCCGCGGCTTTGCTGCCAGTCAGCTGGCCGGAATGCGCGGTACCGTGGCGGAAAATCTGCAGCGGCTGGATGAGGAGCTGGCATCGTGTGAGCGGAATATCCTCGCCGAGAAGGCGGCGCTGCTGGCGCTGGGCGGTGAGCAGGATGCCCTTAAGCAGAGCATCGACCGCATGGCGCTGGAAGTGGCGCGGGAGGAAAACCGCACGCGGCTTTTGACCGATGAAAAGATCTTCTGTCTGGACGGCTGGGTGCCGGCCGAGCAGGAAGAGAGACTCTCGGCGCTGCTGGAGAGCTTTGACTGCGCGTGGGTCACGGCAGAGCCGACGCCGGAGGAATACGGCGACGTGCCGGTGAAGCTGGAGAATAACCGCGTCACCCGCTCGCTCAACAGCATCACAGAGATGTATTCGCTGCCCCGCTACGGCAGCGTGGACCCCAATCCGCTGATGGCCCCCTTCTTCATCCTGTTCTTCGGCATGATGATGGCGGACATGGCCTACGGCATTCTGATGATCGCAGGCGCGTTGCTGGTGCTGAAAAAGGCCCGGCCCGCCGAGGGCACGCGGAACTTCATGGAGCTGGTGCTCTGGTGCGGTATCGCCACCTTTATTGTAGGTGCCATGACCGGCGGCTTCTTTGGCGACTTTATCCCGCAGCTGTGCAGGATGATCAACCCCGAGAGCACCTTCCAGCTGCCGGCGCTGTTTACGCCGCTGGACGACACGGTGGCGATCCTGATCGGCTCGCTGGTGCTGGGCGTGATCCAGATCTTCACCGGTATGGGCATCAGTGCCTATAAGAAGATCCGCGACGGACAGGTGGCCGACGCCATCTGGGGCGAGGTGACATGGTGGGTGATCCTGGCAGGCCTCGCGCTGATGGTGCTGAAGATCGGTAATGTGGCCGGTGTGCCGGTGGTGCTGTGTGTGGGCATCGTGATGCTGCTCTACGGCTCCACCTACAAGGCCAAGGGCTTCGGCAAGGTAACGGCGGTGATTTCCGCAGTCTACAACGGCGTCACCGGCTATTTCAGCGATATCCTGTCCTACGTGCGACTGATGGCGCTGATGCTGGCGGGCTCCGTGCTGGCGCAGGTGTTCAACACGCTGGGCGGCGTTTTCGGAAACGTGATCTTCTTCATCATCGTTTCCCTCGTCGGCAACGCGCTGAATCTGGCGCTGAACCTGCTAGGCTGCTACGTCCACGACATGCGCCTGCAGTTTTTGGAATTCTTTGGCCGGTTCTACGAGGATGGCGGCAAGGCCTACCAGCCTCTGGGACTGCACAACACAAAATATGTAGAAATTATTAAGGAGGAACAGTAAAATGGCAGCTTTCTTTGAACTTTTTGGCGGTACGGGTCTGGCCCTGCTGGGCGCTTCTCTGGCAGTGGCTCTGTGCTGCATCGGCAGTGCCAAGGGTACCGGTATGGTGGGCGAGGCCGCGGCCGGTCTGGTCAGCGAGGATCCCGACGCTTCCACCAAGTGTCTGGTGCTGCAGGTGCTGCCCGGCACCCAGGGCCTGTACGGTCTGGTGGCCTGGTTCTTCTGCACCTTCTTTATGGGTATGTTCAGCGGTGAACTGGCACAGCTGACCGTGGCGCAGGGCCTGACGGTCTTTGCCTGCTGCCTGCCCATCGCTCTGGGCGGCTGGCTCAGCGCCATTTTCCAGGGCCGCGTGGCTGCCGCTTCCGTCAACATCGTGGCCAAGAACCCCGATCACTTCATCAAGGGTGTTATCTTCTGCGGTATCGTGGAGTTCTACGCCATCCTCTCCCTGATCGCCACCATCATGCTGCTGATGAACGTCCTCTAAGGCGGAGGTACGCCTTATGAAGGGACTGGATAAGATCATCGGGCGCATCCGCGCCGACGCTGCGGCGGAGATCGACGCCATCCGTGCCGAGGGCGACGCCAAAGCCGCCGAGGTGACAGCCGCCTATGAGGCACAGGCCAAGGCGCTGCTGGACAGCGAGGCGGAAAAGAGCCGTCAGGCCGCCCAAAGCATGGCTGAGCGCGGCCAGCGCACCGATGCCATGGATAAGAGCAAGGCCATCCTTGCCGCCAAGCAGCAGTGCATCGACGAGGCCTTTGACCGGGCGGCGCAGAAGCTGCGCCAGCTGCCCCGGGAGGAGTACATCTCCGTACTGGCGGCGCTGGCCGCTTCCGCCGGTGCCGGTGACGAGGAGATCATCCTCTCTGCCGCCGACGCTGCCGAGATCGGCGCACAGGTGGTGGAAAAGGCCAATGCCGCCAAGAGCGGCGCCGCCTTCACCCTCAGCGCCGAAACACGGGAGCTGGAGGGCGGACTGATCCTCAAGCGCGGCGACGTGGAAGTCAACTGCGCCTTCGCCACGCACCTGCGTCTGCTGCGGCAGACTATGGCCGCCGATGTGGCCGCCATTCTATTTTCCTAAGTAGAAGGGGGGAACCCTTTTGAGTAAGAAACGCAGGGACACGGATTATCTGTGCCTGAGCGCCCAGATCCGCAGCATGGAACGCAATTTGCTGGACCGTGGGCGGATGGAGCGGATGCTGGATGCGCCCACGGCGGCGGAGGCCGCCCGCATCCTGACGGAGGTGGGCTACGAGGCCTTCGACCCCGGCAGCGAGAGCGGATTGAACCGCGCATTGCTGCAGCGGCGGCTGGATCTCTTTGCCCAGCTTTACCGCTATGCGCCGGAGCCGCAGATCATCGACGTGTTCAAACTGAAATACGACTATCATAACGTAAAGGCCGTCATCAAGTCCCGGGGCACCGACGTGAGCCACCTGCTGGTGGACGCAGGCCGCGTGCCAGCGGAGGAGCTGCAGCGGCGTTACCGTGAGACGGGCGGCTGGGACTTCCTGCCTCCCGCCATGGCGCAGGCGGCAAAAGAGGGCCAGCGGGTGCTGGCTGAGACCGGCGACCCCCAGCGCAGCGACGCGCTGGTGGATCGGGCCTACTTTGCCGAGATGCTGGACATGGCCCGCAAGACGGAGTGCGCGTATCTGGTGGACTATGTCCGCGCCATGATCGACGCGGCCAACCTGCGCAGTGTGATCCGCACGCTGCGTATGGGCCGTACCCCTGCCTTTTTGCAGGAGTTTCTCTTCCCCGGCGGCAGCGTCAGCGTGGACAGCGCCCTGAAGGCCGCGGTCAACGGCGAGGTGGAGCAGGTCTACCGCACCACCGCTCTGCGCCGCGCCGCGCAGGCCGGTAAGGAGGCGGTGGAAGCAGGCGGCAGCCTGACTGCCTTTGAAAAGCTGTGCGACGATGCCGTGATGGCGCAGGCCGGTAAGGCACGGCGCATCCCCTTCGGCGTGGAGGTGGTCATCGGCTTTGTGGCCGCCCGCGAAACGGAAGTGAGCAACGTGCGCATCATCATGACGGGCCGTATGGCTGAGCTTCCGGCCGATACCATTCGGGAAAGGCTGCGTGAATCGTATGTATAAAATTGCTGTAATGGGTGACCGGGACAGCGTGCTGGGCTTCCGGGCGCTGGGGCTGGATGTGTTCTTCACAGAGGAGAACGATGTGGAGTCCGCCCGCCGCACCCTGCACCGTCTGGCCGGCGAGAATTACGCCGTCATCTATGTGACAGAGCAGCTCTCGGTGCATCTCACGGGCGATATCGCCCGCTATAAGGACGCGGTGATGCCCGCCATCATCCTCATTCCCGGCAAGTCCGGCTCTCTGGGTCTGGGCGAAGCGGGACTGAAGGCGGCGGTGGAACGGGCTGTCGGCGCCGATATTTCCTAAGAAGGGAGAAAAAGCATGGGTAAAGTAATCAAAGTCTCCGGTCCGCTGGTCATCGCGAGCGGCCTTGCCGACGCCAACATGGCCGACGTGGTCCGCGTAGGCCCCCAGCGTCTGATCGGAGAGATCCTGAATATGACCGGCGATCAGGCCTCCATTCAGGTCTATGAGGAGACCGGCGGCCTCGGCCCCGGCGCCGAGGTGGTCACCACCGGCGCGCCGCTGAGCGTGGAGCTGGGCCCCGGTTTGATCGAGAATATCTACGACGGTATCCAGCGCCCGCTGGAGGAGATCGTCAAGCGTGTAGGTGCCAACATCACCCGCGGCATCGAGGTGCCGCCGCTGGATCGGGAAAAGCTGTGGCAGTTTACCCCCGCTGCCAAGGCCGGCGACGCCGTTGTGGGTGGCGACGTGCTGGGCACTGTGCCGGAGACGTCCGTGGTGCTGCATAAGATCATGGTTCCCAACGGCGTGAAAGGCACGGTGGAGTGGGTGGCCGATGAGGGTCAGTACAACATCACGGCGCCCATCGCCCGCGTCCGTACCGATAAGGGCGAGGTGCGTGAGCTGACCATGGTGCAGAAGTGGCCCGTCCGTGTGGGCCGCCCCTACCGCCGCAAGTTCCCGCCTGTCAAGCCCC
>SVMH01000067.1 GCA_015067525.1 Oscillospiraceae bacterium
CGCCGGCAAAGACCACGTCGTCCTTGCCCACGATGCCGTGGCCGGCGGGGGCGGAGACGCTGAGGCTGCCGCTGCCGTTGAAGGTCAGGTCTGCCTTGGAATACACCGCGCCGTCGATGTTGTTCTCATCGATGGCGGTGAAGCTCTCGCCGCCGGTGAGGGTATTCTCCCCTTCCAGCGTCACGAACACCTTGTCGGCAGTCTTGACGTAGAGGGCGGCGGAGGAACTGCTGTGAATGCTGGCACCGCGCAGCACCAGCTGGGTCTTGGCGTCCGCGGGCGCGCTGACGAGGATCTGTCCGTCCGTCAGCGTGCCGGTGAGGATATAGGTGCCCTCGTCAAGAATGGTGACGGTGCTGCCCTGCACGGACACGGCGTTGGAGGTGCTGGAGGCCGTGGTGCCGGAGAGGGTCACAACGGCGGCCTTGGCCTCGTCGTAGGTGGTGCGCAGGTCGCGCTGGGTGAACAGATCGGAGTCGGAGGTGACGGTGCTGCCGGCGTCCTGATCCGGCTGGTTCTGCTGACTGCCATCGTCCGGTGTGTCCACTGCCGGTGTTTCGGCGCCGCAGGCGGTCAGCGCAAAACACAAGGCCAGCAGCAGGGCGAAAAGGCGTAATTTCTTCATGCCGCGCCTCCTTACAGCTCGGCCACGGCCGTGTCCTGACGGGACACGGAGATCTCCAGATTGCCGTTGCGGCAGCGGATGGCGTCGATCATATCTTTTTCCTTGGCCGCGTCCCGCAGCGCCACATGGTACGTCAGGCGGAACAGGCTGCCCAGATTGGTGGTTTTGACGCGGATGAGCTCGTGACTGGTGGTGTAGGCGGCGAAAATATCGTCAAAAATGGCCGTGTAGTCCAGATCCTCGGGAACGGTAATGTTGAGCACCTTGTAGGTGGCGGCATTCTTCTTCGTGCCCAGATCCAGACGGCTGTAAAGCATAAATACTGCACACAGCACCATCGTGAAGAGGGCGGCGTAAGCGAGGTAACCCATGCCGCACACAAGGCCGGCGCCCATGGCAAGGAAGATGGTGCCGATCTCACGGGCGGTGCCGGGTACGGAACGGAAGCGCACCAGCGAGAAGGCACCTGCCACCGCCACGCCGGCGCCTACGTTGCCGTTGACCATCATGATGACCACGCACACCACCGCAGGCAGCATGGCAAGAGTCACCACAAAGCTGCGGGTATAACGGGTGCGGTACATGTAGCTGCAGGCGATCACAAGACCCAGCACCAGCGCCGCACCCACGCACAGCAGAAACTGCCACGGGGCGATGACGGTGGTCATGTCGGTGTCGAACAAACCGCGAAAAATCGTATCAGGCATAGTGGAACATCTCCTTACATTCAGGGTAGATCAGCGTTTGATACGCCATACCGTATTTGGAAAACGAGGTTTTATAGAGCTTCTCCTGCGTGAGAAGAGCCGTCATCCACAGTGGGATGCCGCCGGGGCACTTGATCTCCATCAAAACGTAGCCTTCGGGTAGGATGGACGTGCCGCCCACCTCCCGCTCCAGCGAAAGGTCGGTCCGGCGGCAGAGGATGTTGTCATCAAAGGTGACGCGGAAGTCACCGCCCTCACGGCAGTAGTAGGCTTCCCTTTCGTAGCTGAGAAACACGGTGGGCCGCAGCGCGCCGTAATATTTCAAAAAGTAGTCGATCTCCCGCCGGATCTGGCTGTCCTCACCGGGCGGCGGGCTGCCTGCCATCCAATCCACTGCAACCTGCTCGGGCAGTGATAAGCGCCGCTTATAGACGATGCCTTTGTATTTCTTTTTCAGCTCCACAAACACTTCGCTGCCGGGGCGGGCCTGCTGGTAGCTGCGGATGCGCAGCTTCTCCTTGTAGATTGGCTTTTCCATGGAGCGGCGGATGAGGCGATAGTTGGGCGTGTCGAAATACACGTTGCGAATGGTGGTGCGGCCGTAGCGGTCCAATGCCATATATGGCGCCATGGCCGCGGTCATACGCGCCTTCTGCTCCCGCGTCAGCAGGTATTTGATCTCGTAGCGCTGAAAGACGCTCTGGTAGGCCATGGGGGCACCTCCCTTCCCGATTTATGGGCACATTGTAGCGCGCAAATCTTAAACCAAACTAAAAAGGGAGGAAAACAAATTGTAAACGTCCTCGGTCTGTGGTATGCTTTTCCTATCGATCCTGCGAAAAAAGGAGTGATCCCGTGATCAAAGCCGTGCTGCTGGATGTGGACAACACCCTGCTGGATTTCAACAAATGTGCCTGCGCCGCCATGTACGATGCGGCACGGGATTTTTCCCTTGCCCTGCCGGAGCACGCCTTTTCCACGTTCCGCCGCATCAACGATGGACTGTGGCGACAGATCGAGGAACAGACGCTGACTACCGACGAGCTCTACCGCATCCGCTGGGCGCTGATTTTCCGCGAATTGGGCATCGACTTTGACGGCCCTGCCTTTGAAGCGCGGTTTTATCACTATCTCACCACCGCCGCGGAAAAGGTGGACGGCGCCGACGAGCTGATAGCGCACCTGCAGGGAAAATACATCCTCTGCATCGCCAGCAACGCCCCCTATCTCCAGCAGGTGCAGCGGATGGAAAAGGCGGGGTATCTCCCCCACCTGCGCCATCTTTTTGTCTCCGAGGAGATCGGAGCGGCCAAGCCCTCTCCCCTCTTCTTCGAGGCCTGTCTTGCCGCCCTGGCGCCCCTGCGGCCCGAGGAGGTACTGATGATCGGCGACTCGCTGACGGCGGACATCGCCGGTGCTGCCGGCTGCGGCATCCAAACCTGCTGGTATCGCCACGGCAGCGACAAGGACGGCAGCATGGCCGACTACTGCGTGGCCGACCTGCGGGAGATCTGCGGGATTCTTTGAGGGTTTGGTGCACCAGAACAGGATTTAGCGGGGAAAACACCCCGACTCCACCGCCGGTGGATTGCCAAAACTGACCCCTTGCGCTATGCTTGATGACAGAGGTGATCATATGCATACCATCGACAAGGAACAATTCGGGCACTTTGTGGCAGCCCTGCGGAAAGAGCGAGGACTGACCCAGAAGGATCTGGCTGAGCAGCTCTATCTCTCCGACAAAGCCGTAAGTAAATGGGAAACGGGTGGCAGCATGCCGGACATTGCGGTGCTGACGCCGCTGGCAGAGGTGTTGGGTGTGACAGTGGCAGAGCTGCTGGCCTGCCGACGGTTGGAGGGGCAGCAGCCAATGGACAGCAATGAGGTAGATCATCTGGTGCAGAAAGCTCTGCATTTAAGTGAAGGGGAAGCCGACAATCTGCCGCGAAAAAAGCGGGTGGCGCAGTATCTTTTGTTTTTGTGTCTGGGCGCAGCGGAGCTGGGCGCGGTTTTCGCCCTGCGGCGGATGCTGAATGACCCGCTGCTGCTGGTGCCGGTGTTGCTGGGTGCCGTCTTCGGCGCTTACTTTTTCCTGTTCGCCGGCGGACGACTGCCCACCTACTACGATGAAAACCGTATCTCCAGCTTTTCCCATGGCCCGATGCGGCTGAACCTTTCGGGGCTGGTATATTTCAACAATCGCAACTGGCCCCACATCCTGCGGGTATGCCGCATCTGGTGCGGGTGCATGATAGCTCTTTGGCCGCTTCTCTATCTGGGTGCGGCAACACTGCTGCCGGATATCTGGCAGGCACGCGGTCTGCAGCTGTGTCTTGCCATCATACTGGGTGGTCTTTTCGTGCCCATTGTGGTAGTTGGCCGGAAATACGAATAAAAAAGGACGGCATTCCCACGGGAATACCGTCCTTTTCCTGTTCTATTGTTATGCGCCCTCGTAGCCGATCAGCAGACCGCCATGCTCAGCGTAGTAGCTGCAAAGACCCATGCAGGTGCCGATCTTCACGCTGCTGTTGGGGAACTCATGGCAGATGATGTCCTTGAGCGCCATGGCGGCGTTCAGGTTCAGGCAGTGGTCGATCCACACCTTACCGCCGCAGTAGCCGCGGCTCTTCATCTCGTCAAACACAGCGGCCAGCGCCTTCTTCTCGCCGCGGCACTTATGCAGCTGCTGCAGTGTGCCCTCGTCACTGGCGCGGCCCACGATGCGGATGCCCATGACGCCCACCAGCTTGGCCACCGCCATGCTGCACCGACCGTTGCGGGCCAGATTCTCGATGGATTCCAGAGAGAAGCACAGACGGGTGGTCTTGAGATATGCGCGCACCTGCGTGTCGATCTCGTCAAAGCTGAGGCCCTTGGCCATGAGCTCGGCCAGCTTTTCCAGCACCAGATGCGCCTCGGGGCCCACAGACAGGGTATCGATGACGCTGACGCGGCGGTCGGGATGCTCCTCCATATAGGCATCAGCCGCGGCGCGGGCAGCGGCACAGGAGCCGGAGAGGTTGGAGGTGATGGTAACGGCAAAGACGCCGTCGGCGTCGCCGAAGGCCTCCTGCCACTCAAAGGCGTTGGGGCAGGAAGTGGAGCTTCCCTCACGGCTGGCCTTCATGGCATCCAGCATGCCGAACACATCCAGACCGGGGACGTCCACATACTCCACGCCCTGATTGATGATCTTCAGCGGCACATGGGCATAGTCCGCACCGGGCAGTTCAAAAACATTGGAGGATGAGTCGGCAACAATTCGATAGTTCATGGGGAACTCCTTTCAGCGCGGCAGAGCTGCCGCTGTTTGATGAACATTTTACCCCCTTTGTGTCGAAGTGTCAACGGCAGTTGATGTTCACATAAGATGAATTTCTTGAACTTTTTGTAAATTCGGGATATACTGTACGAAAATAATACCCTGCCGCCACGTTGCGGGGAAAGGAAGGAACTTCTATGCTGGATACCGCCATCATCGGCACCGGCCCTGCGGGGCTCTCCGCCGCCATCAACCTCAAACTGCACGACAAAAGCGTGGTGTGGTTCGGCTCAGCCCACTACAGCGACAAGGTGGAAAAGAGCGAAAAGATCGCCAATTATCCCGGTATGGGATACATCACCGGTGCGGAGCTGAACGCCCGCTTTGCCGATCACGCCCGTGAGCTGGGCCTGACGGTGGAGGACAGAATGGTCACCAATATCATGCCCGCAGGCGATCACTTCATGCTGCTGGCGGAGAACGAGGTCTACGAAGCCAAAACGGTGCTGCTGGCCACCGGCGTGGTGTCCGCCCGCACGTTTGCCGGCGAGACGGAGCTGCTGGGCCGCGGCGTCAGCTACTGCGCCACCTGCGACGGCTTTCTCCATCGCGGCAAGACCATCGCCGTGTTCTGCGCGGCCCCCCGCTACGAGCATGAGGTCACTTATTTAGCCAATCTTGCCGCCAAGGTCTATCTCTACACCCCCTACAAGGACTGCGCCGTAGACGCGCCCAATGTGGAAAAGATCGCCCCCATCCGCGCCGTAACGGGCACGGAGCGCCTCAGCGCCGTCACCCTGTTTGACGGCACCGAGATTGCGGTGGACGCCCTGTTCTGCCTGCGCAACGCGGTGGCGCCCACTACGCTGCTGCCCTCCCTCGCGGTGGACGGCGCCCACATCGTGGTGGACCGCGCCCAGCAGACCAGCATCCCCGGCTGCTTCGCCGCCGGTGACTGCACGGGCCGGCCCTATCAGCTGGCCAAGGCCGTGGGCGAGGGCAACGTGGCGGCCCACAGCATTCTGGAGTATCTGGCGGAGAAGTGAGCGTATGAAGAAGATCAACATCCTCTTCGTGTGCCTGGGCAGGATTTACCGGGCATGATGAAATCATCCTCCGTGAAATGATCTACGGGGAGGATGTGGTATGAAACTGTTGGAAGAATTTTGGTACGGTAACATCGAGCCTACAGAGTATGACACTTCTTCTAAGGAATACAAGAAGTTACAGGA